>WFVC01000115.1 GCA_015491815.1 Gammaproteobacteria bacterium
ATTTTTTGCATTGTTTTATTGCGGCTTCGATAACCCAGTATGCGAGAGCATCAATTAAACCGCTTTGTTCGGCAATATTGATAAATTCATCGGGCGGAATGAGTCCCTGTTCAGGATGTTGCCAGCGAACCAGCGCTTCTACACCATTTATTTTTCCCGTCGGAATGTCAATTTTTGGCTGGTAATAAAGGGTTAGCTGGTTTTTCTCGATGGCGGCGCCCAGTTCCTGCGCCATCGTGAGTCGCTGCACAGTGTATGAGTCATATTCAACATCATAGACGCTGTAACCGCTGCCCCTGTTTTTAGCCTGATACATGGCGATGTCTGCATATTTCAACAGGCTTTCCAGATCTTTGCCATGTTGCGGAAACATGGCGATGCCAATACTGAAGCTTGTGGTGATGTTCTGTTGATTGATATTGAATGGTTTTTCCAGTGCTCGGGATATTCTTTCAACACAGGCTATCGCATTTTCAACACAGGTATTTGGCAGGAGCAGGGCAAATTCATCACCGCCCAAACGTGCAACCGTATCGCTGTCGCGTATTACGACTGAAATTCTGCGGCCAACATTAAGCAGCAGATTATCGCCAATCTGATGCCCCAGGGTATCGTTGATTTCCTTAAAGCGATCCAGATCCATGATCAATAACGCCAGACTTTGATTTGTTTCTGAGGCGTTGGCAATGGCCTGCTCAACTCGCTGATGTAACAAAGAGCGGTTGGGCAACTGAGTAAGATCATCGTGTGAGGCGCGATGTTGCAGTTCATCATTATGGGCATGAATACGTTTGGACATAATCGATGCCAGGATTAAGGCCGCCCAGACGGCCATCCAGATAACAACCAGACCGGCAATAAAAAAGCGAGCTGCGATAGTCTCAATAAGTGGGGCATCGGCGGTATGGGGTTTATGGATCATTAACAGTTCTACATTGCCCTGTTTTAGAGGCGCAGCGGCCCAAGGATAGTCCTTGCCGTTTATCTTGATATTGCCGCTGCGTGGAATAAATTTTGGTGGTCCAATTTGCGCCAGTTCTGCATGGAGTTCAGAACTTGGTGGCAGAATGTCAACATCAGAGATAATGTCGCCATTCTGATTACGCAGGATCAGTATATAGGTATGGGGTTTGTGCAGCCTGACGAGAAACTTGAAATTATCATCTCTGGTTTTCTGATCAATGGACTGATCTGAAAGGACATTGACGATTTCCTGAATTTCAGTGCCCAGCAGCGCGGATTCCTTGAGAATTTCAGTATCCCGAGCGATATGATAGGCGATGCTGCCGAATAGCAGCAGGACTACCAGAGCGATACTGATAATAGCAATGAGGAAACGGTTGCGAATATTCATTATGATTCGGGAGGATATTTTCCTTTTGCTTTATCAACGGGGGATTGAGTAAAGACTCTTCAATCCTCATTAATCCCTTTGGGTTTTTCCCCGCTGCTTGCAGCGAAGCACCCTCGTAGGTGCGGCTTCAGCCGCACATGTTCGCATGAAGGCGAATTTGCCACTAATACCTCGTCAGCTTGCTTGCGGGGTAGTTTATTCCTGATTATTCGTATAGGGAATAATATCGACTGCAGGAGCGGCTAACTTTAGGATCTGTTCCAAATACCTGTACACCTATGGAACAGCTATGAAACTGTAGATACGGCTTTTATTCTTCGGGTACAGGAGCCGTACAGGTACGATTGAAATCGTATCTACAACAGGCTCCGGTAATACTACAGTGCACAGGAATTAGGAACGGCTATTTAGGGAATTAGCAGAAAACAGCGCTTAAAGCAGGGGGGGCAATATCAATATGTTGCGAATTTTATAAAATTAGGGAAGGGATGAAGGCTAACGCAACGGTGTTTAGATGGCGTGTTTGAGCTGATGTTTTGAGCGCATGGTGTAGGGTTTGAGCTCCCGAGGCAGATCTACAAATTCACTCAGGAAAATTACGACCTTGGCGTCAGGGCTGGTGGCGATATCCTTAAGCTGGGCGACAATTTTATTATCATCTAGTGCATAGTTAAAATCGCGCAGAATATAAATGCCGAAATGCCGGGTATTCTCAATATGATCAAGCTGTTCCTTGGCGGTTTGGGTGCGGGGAATGGTGATGTGCGCGGCGCCGAGCCGATGCATGCCGGCGTTAGGCTGGCTCATATAGAAGGCTTTATTGCTAAAACGGCTTAACTGGGTGAACAGATCCACCACCCGATCTGTGTCGTAGGTTTCCATGGTGACCAGACGGTATTTGGATTCGAGTATTTTTTCCAGTTGTCCAAGATAGTCCATACAGATTCAGCCTGAAATTTTAATGTACACCCGATATTATAGCTGATTTCAGAGAGGCTTCTCGGAATTGAATGTGATGTAGTTCTAAATAATACCGGCCTGAGTAACGAATAACTCAGGCGGTTTTAATAATAGACTGAAAGCTGACAACCTGATTACGTCCTGCTTCTTTAGCGTGATACAGGGCTTTATCAGCCTTATCAAATAAGGTTTCGACGGTGTCTTTCGCTGTGAGACTGGCCGATCCCAGACTGGCGGTCAGAGGCACTTCAATGGAATTGCCATTTTCGTCAGTAAATTGAAAGCTGAAGTTTTCAATAGCTTTGCGAATGCGGTTGGCGACCGCGCGGGCGCTGCGGCCATCGGTACCGGTCAACAGCACCACAAACTCTTCCCCGCCATAGCGGAAAACAATGTCACTGGTGCGCAGATTGTCGTCTATGCATTTGGCGAAGGCTTTGAGAATTTCATCCCCGGCGCTATGGCCGAATTTGTCATTGATATTTTTAAACAGATCAATATCCGCGACGATCAATGATAGCGGTGTCTTATTGCGGTGCGCCAGATCAACCTCACGGGTCAAGGTCTGATCCAGCGAGGCGCGATTTTTAATGCCGGTCAGTGGATCGAACTGGGCGGCGGTGACTGCCTGCTGATACCAGATGGCGTTGCGCAGTGGATAGATCAACTGGCAGAGTAGATTTTCCAGTTGCTCCATTTCCTGCTGGGAAAAGCGGTGGCGACGACTGAATTCCAGTTCACCCAGAAATTCACCGGCAAGTTTTAGCCGGTAGGAACAGGTATGCCGTCTTTTTTGTCCGAATCGGGATTCAAGCTGCAGGGGATGGTATTCGAAGTGAACGCCATCGAATTCTACTTTTTCCTGCAGGGCGTCAATGAAGAAACCAAGAATAGTATCGATTTCAAGCGAGGTTTGCAGCAGTCCCGCCAGTTTTAACGTATGCTGCAGCTCCGCCGGGGCGATGCCCAGTTGTTCGACACTGGCGACGTGCGCCGCCACCGGTTGTTCCTGTTTATTCGGATATGTATAAACGGCCATAGCCACGAACCCTTTGTTAGACACAGTGTGAAACATGCGATTTGTATGCCAATTCACTAAAAAATAAAACTACATATAAAAACAATAGCTTATGCCTGATTCTGATTATAGTACCGGTGATTGTCAAAAATATGGCGTATTTTGGCCTTTACTTGAAGTAATTTTGTCGGGAACTATTGTTCACCGGCGCAGGACTTAACACTATATTAATGACCCTGAACCTTTACAGGAGTTTCACCATGCTAGTGAAATACATCGCGTTGTTGCTGGCACTTTGTCTCAGTTTTAATTTCACGACCGTTCATGCGGCAGAAACTGTGACAGAAGCCAGTATGGAGCCCGGACTGGTGAATCCCGGTTATATTGAAAAACCGGCGTGGTTTAAAAATTCTTTCCTCGATATCCGTGACGACATCAATGAAGCCGCCGCCAACGGGCGACGGGTGATGTTGTATTTTTATCAGGATGGTTGTCCCTATTGCGCGAAGTTAATACAGGATAATTTCACCCAGCGCAGCATTGTGGAAAAAACGCAGAAATATTTCGATGTGATCGCCATTAATATGTGGGGTGATCGGGAAGTCACGGATCTGGCCGGCAATACGGTCACCGAAAAGCAGTTTGCCAAATCGGCGCGGGTGATGTTTACCCCCACACTGCTGTTGTTAACGGAAAAGGCGCAGGTCGCATTACGCATCAACGGCTATTTTGCTCCCTATAAACTGGAAGCGGCGCTGGATTATGTTGGTAAAAAGATGGAAACTCAACTGGCTTTTCGTGATTACCTGCAAAAGGTTGCCGCCGAACCGGCAAGCGGCAAATTGCATCAGGCCGATTTTATTCTCAAACCGCCTTACAACCTGCAGACGCTGTCGCGCGCTGACAAACCGTTACTGATTCTGTTTGAGCAGAAAAAATGCAGTGACTGTGATCAACTGCATAATGATATTTTCAAACGCCCCGAAACCCGGGCGCAGTTGAAACGTTTTAATGTGGTGCGGCTGGACGTGTGGGCGGATACGCCGGTGATTGATTTTGCCGGCAATAAAACCACGGCGAAAAAACTGGCTCAGGGGCTGAAGCTGAAATATGTTCCCAGTATGCTGTTCTATGATGGCGGCAGGGAAGTGATTCGCACCGAAGCCTGGTTGAAGTCATTTCATATCCAGTCGGTTATGGATTATGTCGCTTCCGGCGCCTATAAAACTCAGCCGGAGTTTCAGCGCTATATTTCTGAACGCGCCGCTCGACTCGAAGCGCAGGGCGTGCATGTGGATATCTGGAAATAGATCGGATTATCCGATCAAAAAAGGCGCCGGCGGGGCAGGAGAACCGGTGTAGCTCGCCCGTATGATATACGGTATGATCGCCCTTCGTATTTTCTCTGGATTGTGTATTTGACTGTATCGGGCATCGTATGAACCTGAATTTTCTGGATTTTGAACAACCCATCGCCGAGCTGGAGGCGAAAATTGAAGAACTGCGCTACGTGGGTTCCGATAATGAGATCAATATCGGCGAGGAAATCAACCGTTTGCAGGGCAAAAGCCGCGAACTGACGGAATCCATTTTCTCCAATCTGCAGTCTGCGCAGATTGCGCAACTGGCCCGCCATCCCCAACGTCCCTATTTTCTCGACTACGTCGAGCGTATTTTTACCGATTTTGATGAACTGCATGGCGATCGCGCCTATGCGGATGATCATGCGATTGTCGCCGGACTGGCGCGTCTGGAGGGCAAGCCGGTGCTGATCATGGGGCAGCAGAAAGGCCGGGATACCAAAGAGAAAATTCGTCGCAACTTTGGCATGCCGCGCCCGGAGGGTTACCGCAAGGCGCAACGGCTGTTTGAAATGGCCGAACGTTTCAAACTGCCCCTGCTGACCTTTATCGATACGCCCGGCGCCTATCCCGGCGTGGGCGCGGAAGAGCGCGGCCAGAGTGAAGCGATTGCCCGTAATCTGCTGATTCTGTCGCAATTGAAAACCCCTATCATCAGCACCGTGATTGGCGAAGGCGGTTCCGGCGGCGCGCTGGCGATTGGCGTTTGCGATCGGCTGATGATGTTGCAATACAGCACCTATTCGGTGATCTCACCGGAAGGCTGCGCTTCTATTTTGTGGAAGAGCGCGGAGAAAGCCGCCGAAGCCGCCGAAGCGATGGGCCTCACCGCCCCCCGCCTGAAAGAGCTGGGACTGGTGGACGCGATAATCAATGAACCGCTGGGCGGCGCGCATCGCGACATCGACGCGGCGGCGGCGAATGTGAAAGCCGCCCTGCTGGAAAGTCTGGAAACGCTGGAATCCATCGGTCTGGACAAGTTGCTGGATCAGCGTTACGAGAAACTGCTCAGTTACGGCAACTTTACTGAATAGCGCGACTAAATAGCTGTTCCAAATACCTGTACACCTATGGAACAGCGATGAAACTGTAGGTACGGCTTCAGCCGTACAGGTACGATTGAAATCGTACCTACAACAGGCTCCGGTAATACATAGTGTACTGGAATAAGGAACAGCTATTTAGTAACGCAAAGGCGCAGAGTGTTTTGAAGCTCGCAGATATTAATCGTAAACATATTTTTCTTTGCGCCTCAGCGATAAGATTTCATGGCGGGGTGAATGAGCAATGAATCCTCTGCTCGACACCCTGCTAAAGCAACTAAAAAGCTTTCCCCCCAGCCACCATTATCGGGTCGCCTACAGCGGCGGTTGTGATTCCCACGTTCTATTGCATGCCCTCGCCGCGATTCGCGATCACTTAGCCGCGCCCAAGCTTTCCGCCCTGCACATCAATCATGGTCTCGCCGATGAGGCGGATGCGTGGGCGGCGCACTGTGAAAAGGTGGCGGCTGATCTGGGGATTGCTATTCAAATCGTGGACGTGGATGCGATGGGGGAGGCGGGGGACAGCCCGGAGGCCGCCGCCCGACAGGCGCGTTATCATGCCTTTGAAAAAATCATGCAGGAGGGCGAGGGGCTGTTACTGGCCCACCATCAGGATGATCAGGCCGAGACTTTGTTGCTGCAACTGTTTCGCGGCGCAGGCGTACGCGGACTGGCGGCCATGCCGCATTGTGTGACCTTCTCCCGGGGCTGGCTGGGGCGACCGCTGCTTGGCCTCTGCCGGCAACAACTGCGTGATTATGCGCAAGCGGCGGATCTGAGCTGGATTGAGGATCCGGGTAATCAGTCCATAGATTTTGATCGTAATTTCCTGCGCCATACGGTGATGCCTGATCTCCTGCCGCGCTGGCCGGCGCTGGCGCAAACGCTTTCCCGCGCGGCCGAACATCAGGCTTCGGCAGGCCGCCTGCTGGATGAACTGGCAGCGGCCGATTTGAAAAGCATCGCCGGTACGCGTCGGGATTGTCTTTCGATTAGCGGCCTGCGTTTATTGAGCCGGGAGCGACAGGATAATGTGTTGCGCTACTGGATCCGCATGCAGGGGGTGTCGCCGCCCTCAACCCGGCAGTTGCAGCGCCTGCATGCCGAGGTGCTGGCTGCGCGCGATGATGCGCAGCCGCAACTGGACTGGGCCGGTCACCGGATTCGGCGTTACCGGGATGATCTGTATTTATTGCCTGTACAGGCGCCGGAATACCAATCTTTGTATTGGGATTTGAATGGCGGGTTGAATTTGCCTGATGGCCGGTGTTTGTCGATCAAACAAACATTGGGTGAAGGCCTGCAGGCCGCGCTTCAGGGGCGCCGGGATATCGCGGTGCGTTTTCGTCAGGGCGGAGAGGTTTGCCGCCCGGCCGGGCGCAAACAGACCCATCGACTGAAAACCCTGTATCAGGAATGGGGCGTTCCGCCCTGGGAGCGCGAGCGTATTCCGCTGATTTATGTGGGTGAGGAGATCGCGCAGGTTGTGGGTTACTGTGTTTGCGAAGGCTGGCAGGCCGGTAAAGATGAGGACGGGCTGATGATCACAGATTCACCACAAGCATGATCATGGCGATTGAAACAGAGTCCGAAAACAGCGACAATACATCCCCAGCAAATGTTCCTGTCGCATTTCCACAAATTCCCCCGCAATGCGGGAACAGACGGGAATTTCATTCACCTCTTAGATTGCTGGCGACTGCATGACGAAGTATATATTCATAACCGGTGGCGTGGTTTCCTCGCTGGGCAAAGGCATTGCCTCGGCCTCGCTTGCGGCGATTCTTGAATCACGCGGACTCAATGTCACCCTGCTGAAACTGGATCCCTACATCAATGTCGATCCGGGCACCATGAGTCCTTTCCAGCATGGTGAAGTGTTTGTCACCGAAGACGGCGCGGAAACCGATCTGGATCTGGGTCACTACGAACGCTTCGTGCATACCACCATGAAGCAAAGCAATAACTTCACTACCGGGCGCATTTACGCCAATGTGATCAGCAAGGAACGGCGCGGCGACTACCTCGGGGGCACGGTGCAGGTGATCCCGCATATCACCGATGAAATCAAGCGCAGCGTAATTAAAGGCGCCGGCGATGCCGATGTGGCCATGGTCGAAATCGGCGGCACCGTCGGTGACATCGAGTCACTGCCTTTTCTTGAAGCGATTCGCCAGATGGGCGTGGAAATGGGCCATGACAATGTGCTCTACATGCATCTGACCCTGTTGCCCTATATTCCCACTGCCGGGGAAATCAAAACCAAGCCCACGCAACATTCGGTGAAAGAACTGCGTTCCATCGGTATCCAGCCGGATGTGCTGTTGTGCCGCGCCGATCGGCCTTTGCCCGAAGATGAACGGCGCAAGATTGCCCTGTTCACCAATGTCGAAGCGCGGGCGGTGATCTCCGCGCAGGATGCCGACACTATTTACAGAATTCCGCAGATGCTGCATGAAGAAGGGCTGGATGACATTGTGGTTGAAAAACTGCATCTGGATTGTGGCTCGCCTGATTTGTCTGAATGGAACGCCGTCACCGAGGCGCTGGCGCATCCGACCGGTGAAATCAGCATTGGCATGGTGGGCAAATACATGGAGCTGACCGAAGCCTACAAGTCTTTATCTGAAGCCCTGATCCATGCCGGTCTGCATACGCGCACCAAGGTGCGTATCGTTTATATTGATTCCGATGAGATTGAAAAGTCGGGAACCGCCGCGCTGGAAAATGTTGATGCGATTCTGGTGCCCGGCGGCTTTGGCAAGCGCGGCGTAGAAGGCAAGATCGAGGCGGTGCGTTTTGCCCGTGAGAATAATATCCCCTATCTGGGCATTTGTCTGGGCATGCAGGTGGCGGTGATTGAGTATGCGCGCAACGTGCTGGGTCTGAAGCAGGCGCACAGCACCGAGTTTGACGCCAATACTCCCGATCCGGTGATTGGTCTGATAAACGAATGGCAGACGGCGGACGGACAAATAGAAAAACGCGACGCCGATTCGGATCTGGGCGGCACCATGCGTCTGGGCGGCCAGATCTGCAAACTGCAGCCGGATTCAAAAGTACGCGAACTCTATGGCGAGGATCAGATCATGGAACGTCATCGCCATCGTTATGAATTTAATAACCAGTATCGCGAGGCCTTACAGAAAGCCGGGCTGAAATTCGCCGGCCTGTCTGAGGATGGCAATCTGGTCGAAGTGGTCGAGATCCCTGATCATCCCTGGTTTGTCGCCTGCCAGTTCCATCCTGAATTCACCTCCAGCCCGCGTGATGGTCATCCTCTGTTTACCGGCTTTGTGCAAACCGCCCGTCATCTGAAAGAAAAGGCCGGCGCCAAACAGGAGCCGCTCAGCGCATGAAACTGTGTGGCTTTGAAGCCGGTATCAACCAGCCCCTGTTTTTAATTGCCGGACCCTGCGTGATCGAAAGCGAGCAACTGGCGCTGGACACCGCCGGACAATTAAAGTCTCTCACCGACGAACTGGGCATCTCCTTTATTTACAAATCTTCTTTCGACAAGGCCAACCGCACTTCGAGCAAAAGTTTTCGGGGGCCGGGTGTCGAAGAAGGTCTGCGTATTCTGCAGGCGGTGAAAGATCAGATCGGCGTGCCGGTGTTGACCGATGTGCATGAGGATACGCCCTTAAATGAAGTCGCGGCGGTGGTGGATGTAATGCAGACCCCGGCCTTTTTAGTGCGGCAAACAAATTTTATTCAGAATGTCGCGCGTCAGGGTATCCCGGTGAATATCAAAAAAGGTCAGTTTCAGGCGCCCTGGGATATGAAAAACGTGGTCGATAAAGCGCGCGAAGTCGGCAACGATCAGATCATGGTCTGCGAGCGCGGCGCATCCTTTGGTTACAACACGCTGGTTTCGGACATGCGCGGGCTGGCGATCATGCGTGAGACCGGTTGCCCAGTGGTCTTTGATGCGACCCATTCCGTGCAGCAACCCGGCGGACAGGGAACCACCTCCGGCGGTCAACGTGAATTTGTGCCGGTGCTGGCGCGCGCTGCGGTTGCCGCCGGTGTTGCGGGTGTGTTTATGGAAACCCATCCTGATCCGAGTCAGGCCTTGAGTGATGGCCCCAACGCCTGGCCGCTGGGACAGATGAAGGAGTTACTGAACGTGTTGATGACGGTTGATAAAGCCGTCAAACAGCAGCCGTTTATTGAAGATGTTGGTAGATAGAAAAATCTAACGCAGAGGCGCTATGACGCAAAGGCCGCAAAGCTTTTTTTATGTGATTTCTTTGCGATCTTTGCGCCTCAGCGTCTTTGCGTTAAAAATCTATTTTAAATTTGGAGAGAAGAACCTAAATGTCAGTTTCAGGAATTGAAATCAAAAATATTATCGCCCGTGAAATTATCGATTCACGCGGCAACCCGACGGTTGAAGCCGATGTGATTCTGGCTTCCGGCGTTAAAGGCCGCGCAGCGGTGCCGTCCGGCGCATCCACCGGCGCGCGTGAAGCGATTGAACTGCGTGATGGCGATAAAAGCCGTTATGGCGGCAAGGGCGTGCTCAAAGCGGTAGCTAATGTAAACAGCGACATCCGGGATGCGCTGATGAATATGGATGTGCGTGAGCAACGCGCGATTGACG
>WFVC01000116.1 GCA_015491815.1 Gammaproteobacteria bacterium
CTCATATCCCCATGTTAACGGGGCAGTTTTAATTATTCTGAGATATTAACATCAGGACGCCACTGCCGCAGGCGCACACATAAGCGCCGGTAAGTTTCTCGATCAAGCATGTCCGACAATAACAACCATGTGTATTTTCGATTGGCGGTGTCCATCAAATGAAGAACCACCAGCCATTCTGTCACCAGACTGTGGGGCGATAAACGGGCATATACGTTTTTGCCCTCCTTTAGCACAAGATCAAAACCGCCGTTTGTTTTCCAGCAGGCGTGTTTAATTTTATTAAAGCTGTTGTGGTAAAGATTAAAATAGGCGCTGATAAAAATGGCAAAAAGAATCGTTATGCGCCAATACCATGACAGAGTCATCGGCAGGAGCAAGGCAGAGAGAGCCAGCAGATGAACCGCCAGTAAAATAAAAAACAGATGTCGTGAGGGGCAAGGCCTAAGGTCCAGCGGCCGCCTGTATTTTTTTTGCGACATGCGCGACATCCTTGTCGAGAGGGACGCTGCGTCCCATGAGATATTCCAGTAAAAATTGATCCGGATAATTCAGCAGCGTATAAAATGCTGTTTTTTCCGTTGCCGTTAACTGCAGAAAGGATTTTTCCAGAAAGGATTCCAGAAACATATCCAGCTCCAGCATGCCCCGGCGGCACTGCCAGCGCAATCGCGCCAGCTCCTGCTCAGGACTTAATTCCGTTTGCGCGGGTTTGAATGTTGTCGTGCTATTCATAGTGAACGAATCAACCTTGATAAACGCAAAGGACGCAGAGACGCGAAGGCGCAGAGTTTTTTATGTCTGCCTGTTGCAGCGATTGTCTGTTGCCTGCTGAGTAATGAGTACTGTAGCGGGTGATTCATAAAAATTTATACCTTCGCGTCCTCTGCGTTATCAATACGCATTTTGCTGTTGATTCAAACCATATCCTTGACCATCAATTTTTTGATGTTGTTGATGGCTGCAGTCGGGTTCAAACTTTTCGGACACACATTCACGCAGTTCATAATCGTATGGCAACGGAACATACGGTAAGGCCCGTCCAGATCTTCGAGCCGTTCCTCGGTGGCCTGATCGCGGCTGTCGGCAAGAAAACGATAGGACTGCAATAATGCAGCCGGGCCGCGGAACTTGTCCGGGTTCCACCAGAAAGACGGACAGGAGGTAGAGCAACAGCCGCATAAAATACATTCATACAGGCCGTCCAGTTTGTCACGATCTTCGGGAGACTGCAGGTATTCCACTTCCGGTTCGCTGTCATGCACAATCAACCAGGGTTTGACGCCGCGATAATGTTTAAAGAACTGGCTCATGTCCACCACCAGATCGCGAATAACCGGCATGCCCGGCACCGGCCGCACTTCAATCGGTTGTTTCAAAGATGACACGGCGGTAAGGCAACCAAGACCATTGGCGCCGTTAATATTAATGGCGTCCGATCCACAAACGCCTTCGCCACAGGAATGCCGGAAAGCCAGGGTTTCATCCTGTGACTTAATCTTCAGCAGCGCATCGCGCAGCATCATCCCCGGTTGAATCTCATCATCAGCCAGTTCAAAGGCCTGCATGAACGGTTTTTTATCCGATTCCGGATCGTAACGATAAATTAAAAATTTCATTAATAAACCCTTGCCTTGGGTGGGAAGGTGTCAACCGAAAGCGGTTGCAGCGTTACCGGTTTATAATCCAGCCGCCGGCCTTCCTTGAAAAACAGGCTGTGTTTAAGCCACTGCTGATCATTTCGGTCAGGGTAATCAATTCTTGAATGCGCGCCGCGACTTTCCTGTCGCGCCAACGCCGAGGTCACCGTGGCGACAGCGATATCGAGCAGATTTTCCACTTCCAGCGCTTCGATGCGCGCGGTATTAAATATTTTACTGTGATCCTGCAGGCGCACGTTTTTCATGCGCTGCTCAATTTCCAGCACTTTCTCGACACCCTGCTGCAAAATTTCCTCGGTGCGGAAAACGCCGCAATACTCTTCCATCACCGCCTTCAGATCGGCGCGGATTTCCGCAACGGATTCACCCTCGCCTTTTTGATCCCAGCGATGCAGGTGATCCAGCGCCGCCTGTACGCTGGCTTCATCAATCTTGCGATGATAGCGGTTTTCCTTGAGAAACTTGATAATGTCGTTGCCGGCGGCGCGACCGAAGACCACGATGTCCAGTAACGAGTTGCCGCCTAAACGATTCGCCCCATGCACCGAAACACAGGCGCATTCACCCGCAGCGTAGAGCCCCGGAATACATTCTTCGCCCTGCTCCACCGGCACCACTACCTGTCCGTGACGATTCGTCGGGATGCCCCCCATCGTATAATGCGCGGTGGGATAAACGGGAATGGGTTCTTCAGAGGGTTCGATATGCAGGAAGGTGCGGCTGGTTTCGCAGATCCCGGGCAAACGTTTTTCCAGCACCTCCTTGCCCAGATGATCGAGTTTTAACATCACATGATCGGCATTCGGCCCACAACCCCGCCCTTCCTTGACTTCGGTAAAAATAGCCCGGCTGACCACGTCACGGCTGGCCAGATCTTTGGCATGCGGCGCATAGCGCTCCATGAAACGTTCGCCGTCTTTATTAATCAGATAACCGCCTTCACCGCGCGCGCCTTCGGTAATCAGCATGCCGCGTCCGGCAATGCCGGTGGGATGAAACTGAAAGAACTCCATGTCCTGTAATGGAATGCCGGCGCGCAAGGCCATCGCCAGTCCGTCACCGGTATTGATGTGGGCGTTGGTATTGGTGCGGAACAACTGCCCGGCGCCGCCGGTAGCCAGCAAGGTGGTCTTGGCTTCAATCAACAACGGCTCACCGGTTTCAATCTCCAGCACCAGTGCGCCGAGGATAAACCCGTTGTCGTCACGAATCAGATCAATCGCGAAGTATTCATCGAAGAAATGGGTTTTGGCGCGAATATTCTGCTGATAGAGAGTATGCAGGATCACATGGCCGGTGCGATCGGCCGCCGCACAGGTGCGCGCCGCCTGTTCGCCGCCAAAGTTCTGGCTCTGACCGCCGAAAGGCCGTTGATAAATTTTGCCATTGTCCAGACGGCTGAAAGGCACGCCGGCGTGTTCCAGTTCGATCACCAGTTTGGAGGCCGCGCGGCACATGTATTCGATGGCGTCCTGATCACCGAGATAATCGCTGCCCTTGATGGTATCGTACATATGCCAGTGCCAGTTGTCCGGCAGCACATTGGCCAGCGCCGCATTGATGCCACCCTGCGCCGCCACTGTATGCGAGCGTGTCGGAAAAACTTTGGAGACCACCGCCACCTTCGCATCGGCCTGCGCCAGTTGCAGCGCGGCGCGCAAGCCCCCGCCACCGGCGCCAATCACCAGACTGTCAAACTGACGCCGGGGCAGATCCCTGAGAGCGCTGCTCATAGACTTACTACCGAAAATAAAATCATACTTACCCAGATCCCCATTGAGATTAAGCCCAGCGCCAGCCCCATCAGAATGCTGAAGCGCAGCGCCGACAATTGCACATAATCAACTAATACATCGCGGATCCCCACCCAGGCATGGATGAGAATAGAATAAAAAAAGACCATGGTGGCAATGGATATCGCTGGCTGGCTTAACAGCGCATGCCAGCGCGTATAGTCAAGCGTCGGGCCGAAGCCGATAACCAGCAGGGCAACGACCAGATAAAGTCCGATATAGGCGCCACTGAGTCGTTGCAACAACCAGGCGCGCATGCCCTGTGCATGAATACTCATAACAGCACTCCAATGACAACCACAACGAAAGCCGCCAGCCCGGCCAGTATCGCCGCCAGCGCGCTGGCCCTTGCGGTTTTCAAATCAAGCCCGATATCCAGATCCAGCAGTAAAAAACGAATCCCGGCAAAAAAATGATGCGCCAGTGAATACACCAGTATCAGGGCGAGCGCGCGAATCAGCATGTTATCGAAAAAGGCGCAAACCTGTTCAAAAGACTCGGGGCTGCGCACTGACAAAGACAGGGCATAAATGAGGAAAGGAATGCTGATGAACATCAATACCCCTGAAATTCGGTGGAAAATAGAGGCGATGCCGGTGATCGGCAAACGTATTTTCAGCAGATTGAGGTACTTGGGACGATGGGTTTTTGTTAGCATTAGGTTATGGTTTTATCCTTAATCGGTTATTAAAGCAACGTCGTTGCATTTGAACACAAGTGACTGATTCGTTTGCTCATCCTTTTGTTCGAATAATAATAGATTAAGATCCCGAGTCCGACAAATGGCAGGCATAAATTATTTTCTGGTGATGTTATGAATAGTGAATGGCAAAAATTTCTTTCCAAACATGGCGCGGTGATTGAACATGATCAGGTGATCGCCTTTGGCGCGCCGGAGCAGGAGCGCAAGGCCGCACTCAGCAATACCATTCTTGCTGATTTGTCCGCATACGGACTCATTAAAGTCAGCGGCGAAGACCGTGTTAATTTTCTGCAAAACCTGTTCAGCAACGACATTAAGGAAATCACGCCGGAACGCAGCCAGCTCAACGCCTGGTGCAACCCGAAAGGACGCATGCTGGCCAGTCTGCGGGTCTTTCAAATCGATGATGATTATTTCCTGCAACTGTCGGCGGATCTGCTGGAAACCACCCTCAAGCGCCTGCGCATGTATGTGCTGCGCAGCAAGGTGACGCTGGAAGATGTCAGTGATGAACGGGCCTGTCTCGGGCTGGCGGGCGAAACCGCACCCCGGTTGCTGGCCGGGCGCATCAGTCATCCGCCGGAAAAAAACCATCAGCTTGCGCAGGAAAAGGGACTGACGGTGATTCGCCTCGCCGGCGACACGCCCCGCTTTCAGATTTGCGCCCGAACCGCCGACCTCATTCCACTCTGGCAGGCGCTGGAGGCCGAGGCCACGCCGGTCGGTTATCCTGTCTGGAACTGGCTGGAGATTCGGGCCGGCGTGCCGAATATCGTCGCCGGCACCAGCGAAGCCTTTGTGCCCCAGATGGTGAATTACGCCACTATCGGTGGCGTCAGCTTTACCAAGGGCTGCTATCCCGGACAGGAAGTGGTCGCCCGCATGCATTATCTGGGCAAACTGAAACGGCGCATGTATCTGGCGCATATCGACGCCGATACGCCGCCTGAAGCCGGAGAAAACCTGTTTCCCGCCGGTGAAACGAAACAGAGCTGTGGCAAGGTTGTACAGGCGCAGAATTCACCCGAAGGCGGCGTTGATTTACTGGCGGTGCTGCAAATTGCCGCCGCGGAAAATGACGAAATTCATCTGGGTTCGGCAAGCGGCCCGCGACTGCAACTGCAAAAAGATCCCTATCCTGTTGATAACAAGGCCTGATTCACTACCCGGTTGAATACCGGCGGTCGCCTCGACCGCACCATTGACAGTTTGAATCTCTGTGGGGTTCATTCCCCGCTGCTTGCGGCGAAGATGTGTAGGTGCGGCTTTAGCCGCACATGTTCGCCTGAAGGCGAACCTACAACGAACAAATACCCCGTCCGCTTGCGGCGGGGTAATTTATTTGGATTTAAAGATCCGGATGGAGCTGCCGATATCCAGAACCAACATGTCAACATAGGGAGTATCATTGTGTCATCACTGGAATCATCTTTCCTCGAAGGCCTTTTTGCGGATCTCGAAAAAGACAAGCTTGTCCTTCCTACTCTGCCCGAGGTGGCGCTGAAAGTGCGTGATACGCTTGAGGATGATAATTCCTCAATGATGGATGTCGCCAAAGTTATCACCAATGATGCCGCCCTCTCAGCCAGACTGATTCAAATCTCCAATAGTCCGTTATTGCGCGCTAATCGCCAGATAGAAACGGTTGAAGCCGCCGTAACCCGCATGGGAAGCAATATGGTTCGCAATCTGGTCACCAGCATCGCCATGGAACAGATGTTCCAGGCGACGTCTGATGCGACGGACAAACGGCTTCGCGCCGTCTGGGAAAACAGCACCCAGATTGCCGCTATCGCCAGCGCCCTGTCCAGCCCGCATCCCAGTTTACAAACTGATCAGGCCCTGCTTGCCGGACTGGTGCATGATATTGGCACCCTGCCTATTTTAAGCCGAGCCGAAGACTTTCCTGATCTGCTGGATGACGAGGCCGCACTGGATCGCATTATCGCCAGCGCCCATGTAAAAATTGGCGAAGCGATTCTGCGCAAATGGAATTTCACCGATGACTTAATCAAGGTGGCGGCCGAGCACGAAGATCTGACCCGTTCACATGAAGGCGCGCCGGACTATGTTGATGTTGTCATTGTCGCCAACCTGCAGGAAGCCTTTGGCTCCAGTCACCCTTATGGACAGGTCGACTGGGCGACGGTACCCGCCTTTGAAAAGTTGGGGATGGACACCGAAGTCAGCGAGGTGGACATGGACGAGGCCAACGCCGAGATCGAAGCGGTCAAGACCGCGCTGGCCGGGTAAAGTTTATTTGCAGGGCAGAAATCGCACAGTGGTTTCCAGCTCCTGCAGAACATTTTTCAATGCTATCAACGTTGCCGCAATTTCTTTTTCGGTATTGCTCACATCCAGAGAAAATCTGACTGCACAATGGGCTTCATTTTCCGTCGCCCCCATTGCAGTCAACACATGCGTGGGTGCGGGTGATCCCGATTTGCAGGCCGAACCGGAGGAAAAGGCAATACCCTGCTGGTCCATGGCTATCACAACCGATTCACCGCGCAAACCGGGCAACGTCATATTCAGGGTATTGGGCAGGCGGTTGTCTGCGTGACCATTCAAACGTGACTCGGGCAGAAGCGACTGTATGCCCAGTTGAAGCCGGTCACGCAACTGTGACAGGGCGTTCATCTGTGGCAGGGTTTCAAGCGCCAGCTCGGCGGCTCTTCCCATGCCAACAATTCCGGGGACATTTTCCGTGCCCGCCCGTTGCGAATATTCCTGTTGCCCGCCGTGTATCAATGGCTCCAGTTCAAGTCCCTGACGCACATAGAGCGCACCGACCCCCTTCGGCCCGTGAAATTTGTGGGCGGAAAGACTGAGTAAATCAACATCCAGCTTGTCCACATCAACAGGAATTTTGCCCGCCGCCTGCACCGCATCGGTGTGAAATAATGCCCCGCGTGAATGAGCTGTTTGCGCCAGTTCCCGAATCGGCTGGATGACGCCCACCTCGTTATTAGCCAGCATAATCGAAACCAGAATGGTCTCATCCCTTAAGGCTTCAGCCAGTTGCTGCGGATCCAGCAGACCGTATTTGTCCACATCCAGATAGCTAATGCTAAACCCCTGTGTTTCAAGGAAGGCAACGGTCTGCAGGATCGCCGGGTGTTCAATACGACTAGTAATAATATGCCGGCCGCTGGAGCGGCGAACAGAGGCAACGCCTTTTAAGGCCAGATTGTTCGCTTCAGTGCCACCGCCGGTAAAAATAATACGGCGAGGCCGAACATTTATCAGACGGGCCAGTTGACGCCGGGCTTTGTCCACCGCTTCTCGCGCCGCCCGGCCCGCGCCATGTATGCTGGAAGGATTGCCGTAAAAGGTTTCGAGATAAGGGGTCATCGCTGCTTTTACGGGCTCGGCCAGCGCAGTAGTTGCGTTATTGTCCAGATAAATCCGCTGGGAGCATGTTTTCCGATTGGCGTCTGTCGACACCCGGCTTGCTTTGCAAAAACCGGAAGAATAACTCAAGCGTGACTTCTCTTTTGCGTTCCCCGCTTTTAGCTTGACTACTTCACATAGCAATGCTTTGTATACGGGGAAACCGGAAATTTCATCATAGTTGTACAAGTCTGTCAGTTCATTCACATTCCATTCACGCCAGGCTTGGGGACCTGTCGGGCCGCCGCCACCCATATTGGCTTCGATGGCGCCGCCAACAATATCCTCACTGACCCGGGCGCGAAACGGCACGCCCCCCCGGGGGGTACGCAGTTCAACCAGATCCCCCGATTCGATCCCCCTACTGCGGGCGTCTTCGCTATTGATTTCAACTTCCGGTTCCGGATGATCTTTATTGAGTCCTTCGATGCCGTGATGTTGTGAACGAAAATCCGTTTGCGGACGCGCGCCGGAATTAAAGACCAGCGGAAATTGCTGACTCAGTTCTGGCGCCGCCAGCGGCCCCTCAAGGGGTTCAATATATTTTGGCAAGGGTTCATAACCGTATTCTTCCAGTTTGCTGGAATAGAATTCAAATTTTCCGCTGGGGGTTTCAAAACCGGGTTGGCCATCTTTTCGCAGCCCGCCTTTTTCATATTTTCTGTATTCCATCATCGGCGTTGGCCGTTTAACCTGACCGCCGTTGTTCTGAATGTCCTCAAGGCTAAAGCCCGATCCCTGCAGGGCAAAACGAATGAGTTCTTCTTCGCTTTGTGGATAAAGATGACCATAACCCAAATGTTTTGCCAGTTCCGCCATAATCAGATAATCATTGCGCGCCTCGCCGACAGGTTCGATCAGTTTTTCGCGTAGACGAAAGATAGAGCCATACACCATGTAGGAATCAATTTCGAACAGGGTTGTCGCCGGCAGAACAATATCCGCATAGGCCGCATCAGCGGTCAATTGCCGGTCGATGCTAACAAGAAAGTCCAGTTTCGATAGAGTCTCGCGCCAGACAGCGGTCTGCGGCCAGGAAGTCAGCAAGGATGCGCCGTGAATAATCAGCGCCTGAATGGGATAGGGATCGCCATGTAATACCGCATCAACCAGACCCGAGGCATGGGATTCCCCCCGGTAGTGGCTATATAGCGGAAAACGATCCCGGGCAACGGCGCGTTGCAAGTCAGGATTTGGCTGATTACAGGAGCGATTAATGGGGAAATGTTGATTGCGCATAGCCAGCCCGATACCACCGGGCATATCGAGATGACCGCCAATCGCAAACAAGCTCAACACTGCGCGCACGGCCTGAATGCCGCTGTTGGAATATTCCAGACCGGTATACATCACCGGCGCGGCGCCGGCGGCGGAAGCAATGCGCCGGGCCAGTTGGTGAATTTTTTTCGCCGGCACGCCGGTAATTTTTTCAGCAACCGGCGGCGAGAAATGCTGCACATAGCCCGCCAGCTCATCAAAGCCAAACCCCCACTGATCAATAAATTTATGATCATAGCAATCTTCATCGATCAATACGCCTGTCATCGACAAGGCCAATGCGCCGTCAGTTCCCGGACGAATGGGGATCCATTCCGCCTCGGTGCGTCTGGCGGTCTCCGTATAGCGTGGATCGATAACAACAATCTCGCAGCCCCGTTTCGCCGCCGCTTCCAGACGATGCATGTCCAGCGGCGGCGAATCCGTTGCCGGGTTTGCTCCCCAGACAAGTAACAGCTCTGCATTTTCCATGTCCGTATACATATCGGTGAGCATGGTTCCCAGAGTGACATCAGGGGCCATCATGGCGAAGGAAACATAGCAGAGCGCGCCCACGCCCATGGTATTGGGTGAACCAAAGGGAAACAGAATATTCGATGCCGACGACACGGCGACGCCTTTGGGCTGATACATATCGCAGAGTGAAAGTTCGAATGCGCCTCGCCCGGTGTAAATTGACACCGCCTCCGGCCCCGACTTCGTTTTTATTCTGTTGAGATTCTCTACAATAATCTCATAGGCCTGATCCCAGCTGATGCGTTCAAATGCATGCCGGCCTTTGGCGCCGGTTCGCCGCATCGGATATTTCAAACGGTTTTCGGAATAGATGATTTCCGCCGCATGTTGGCCCCGACGGCAAATCATGCCCAGAGGGTGACTGCTATCCGCACGAAGCTCGTGGAGTTTTCCATCCTCTATACGCGCTTCAATCCAGCAACCTGCCGGGCAAACGCCGCACAGGCCTTTCTTCCACTCGCCACCTTCCTGCATCGTTACTTATAGCCCTATGGTTAATAGTATTGTTTTGGATTTAAAAACAGAATGTCGTCAAATACGATAGTTGATTCAGAACTCTCCACTCGCCCCTGCCTCCATAATCTGAGTGAGGGTTTTATTGATGCGCGTTGCAATGGCTTTTAAGTTTGGAGGTAAAGCCGTATTATTGATCAACATATTCAGATTAATCATCATCAACCATGTTTTCCCATCATTGTCTTCAACCAGCGCCACCCGGCAGGGCATGTAGGCGGCAAAAACAGGATTAAAGCGCACCATTTTGTATGCGTCTTCCGGGTTGCAAAATTGAAAAATCTCCAGTCGACCTGACTTTATACCCCGGGCTTTCAACTCTTTCGACAAGGGTTGGTGAGCAACAAATTTCATATTCAATTCAATAGCTTTTGATTTAAGCGCCACAATCGCATCATCAGCGCTAACGCCCTCGGCAAGAGGCAGTTTGACGACAGTTTGCGCAACATCAAACTGCATTGCCTCAGGAACAGGCTTTTTCGCATACGCGTTACAACTTAGGCAGAAAATTAAAACCCATAAAACAGAAATACCTCTTAACTTTATATTCATATTTTTTCCCTGTTAATTGCAAAGAAGAACGTCATTTAATCAAGACTGATTTCATAGTAGTTCAGATATAAATGATTACAACTCAAACGCTCGGCAATCCCAGTCGCCGCAGGCGCAACCCGCCTGATATGCGCTTTGCAAAAAATGCATAATCGTTTGATTGGGATCTTGTGATTGACGCACAGATTCATAAGGAAGGAACGCCATCGCATACCCCGGATCGGTGTTCCATACTGCCGCAGCCGGCTCAAGATATTGTTCTGTCAGCGCTTCAGGTTCAGGATAAACATAAGCGTAAAAAGCGGCTTCCCTAACCACGGTGTCACCGGCCCAGAAACCAAAGCTCATCACTTCATGGGAATACGCCTCCCGTTCAACCTGACTGGGCCAGTCTTTTTCCGGGGCGCGACTGCCGGAGAAGCGGGTAACCACAAGATCAAGATGATGCCAGAAAAGATGAACCGGGGTGCTCTTGCCTGTATACATGGCGCGAAACTGCTCAAAGACCGAACCCACCATCACCAGGGTTCGCCAAAATCGAGTCACATGCTCGCGGTCATAATCCACTTCAGAATGATTGCTTTCAAACGATTCCTTGCTGACGTTATCATAGGGAACAGTATTTATACTAACCTCTATCCCAAGCTTCAAAAGCGTATTGATAACATCATTATAAAACTTCGATATCGGGGGTCCATTTAAATCGATCAACTCAAGTTCACCCTTACTGGTTCTTATCGACAGCACGTGATGAATAAAATCAAACTCCATTTCGAATAGCATTCCAGAATAAGGGACAGGTCGCGTAGTAAGTCCACGAGTGGACAGATACAGAGGAACATGCCACCAGTGGTTGGTCTTTGGAAAAAGCGCCAGCCTTATTTTCCCTACAATCTGTATGTAAAGGTGCAGCGTGTTTTTTGTTGATTCCCAGACTTCGAGCGGCAACGGTGGGTACATGACATTGTTTTTTTCATTATCCATATCCGATCTCCCTGTTTGGTAATCCCGATAAATACAAAACCACATTACTCAGCCGATCTATCTTATTTCCTGTTCGC
The DNA here is from genome assembly GCA_015491815.1 of Gammaproteobacteria bacterium. Taxonomy (GTDB): domain Bacteria; phylum Pseudomonadota; class Gammaproteobacteria; order UBA6429; family Thiohalophilaceae; genus JAADGZ01. The sequence continues at coordinate 11,471 of WFVC01000116.1, forward strand.
CAAATACAGGCGCCAACTGAATATAGGCAAGTAATATTACCACAACCAAAAACGCAAAAACTGACTCACTGACAAACGCGGGCGAATAGACAAAAACGAGAATAGAAACAAGCGTTAATACTCCGCGCCAGAAAACAAGACGACCTTCTTTATGATTTGTGTATTTATAGTGAATCATCTGCAACGGCAAGAGTATCAATAGCAGGCTAAACAAAAATATCAGATTCACTTCGGTTACAGAATAATTCATTGCCACCAGCTTTTTTACGCCTGCCGCGAGCAGACCAATCCCCATATAGATCGGTAAATGGCCGTAAATACACAGGTGAGCGGCGCCTTTCAAGTTACCATTGAGCGCCTTTTCAAGCGTTTCGAAATACACCCACCAGATAGCGCATATAATTGAAAAGGCAAAAAACAAATTTATAAATGCAGCAAACGATAATTTATAATGATCAGCGCCGGAAACGATGCCGAGGAAAGATTCGCCTATCACCAGTAGAGCAAATAATCCCACACGCTCAGGCAAGTGCGTATTGTGAACAGGCGCACGCGACAAGGGTTTTCGCAACAACAGCGGCGTCGCCAGTTCTATCATTATTCCCACAACCCAGAACCCATACATTATCGGCGCAGGAAACAGCACAGACACACCCCATAAAAATGAACCTGCGCCAAAACCTGTAGCCAGTCCCCCGGTAACCGGCCGAACTTCCGGGTTACTGATGTGCACCCGCATATACATAAAAATTAGAATCCAGCGGGTAGCGGCGTAGGCCAGAGCGAAAATTGGAGCGCTTGCGCCAAATGCATCACTGATACCAAAAGCGAGCATCATGGCAAAAAACATCTGCAACAAAGTAAGCAGGCTATCCGTCAGATCGTAAACGCCAAACCGATTCTGATACATAGTATGCCCTACCCATGACCACCAAACTGGAACAAAAAGCACAAAATAGCTGAGATAATCCCCTATACTGACATTTCCATCATGTCCTTCAACAACAATATGCGTTAATCTGGTCAGAGCAACAACATAGGCAAGATCAAAGAACAACTCCAACCAGGCGGCATGCCTTCCCCTGTCAGTATTGAGTCCAATGCGTTTCATTGTGCGCCTGTAATAAATATTAAGTACCTGGTCGATATTATTAAACCCACACGAAAATTTAACCTGTACCAAAGGACAGGTTGCCCAGGATTCTTTTTTTCAGATAATACGTAAACGCTTGTCTGTAGCGAAAGACGATCTGCAAGGTAAGCCGGTCTATCGGTAACAAGGCGCAGACATTCGTAAAAACAATAAAAATAATATTGTTCGAATATGTTTGATCACCAGGAGAAACATCTATGACTAAAAAAGACGAATATCCGGGCTCGGCTATTACTGTTTATTTTGAAGCAGCCAAATGCATTCACTCTCGAACCTGTGTGTTGACCTTGCCAAATGTTTTTAAACCGGGAGTAAAAGGCCCCTGGATCACGCCTGATTCGGCAGATGCCGAAGATATCGCAGCGCTGGCGCGTAATTGTCCTTCAGGCGCCATTACCTACAAACGCCATGATCGAGATAAACAGGAACAGGCGCCCCTGACCAATCTTGTTAAAATACTGGAAAATGGGCCGCTGGCTGTTCTTGCCGAGATTGAAATAGAAAACAGCGATCCGCTTTTTCGCAACACCCTGTGTCGTTGTGGCGCATCTGCCAACAAACCCTTCTGTGACGGCAGTCATGAAAAAGCGGAATTCAGGGCGACGGGCGAACCCGCTGCGCGAGAATCCGAACCACTGGCTCAGCTAAACGGAAAACTTACAATTAGCCCATTGGAAAACGGCCCGCTTCTATGTAGCGGAAATATGGAAATTTGCTCAGGAACAGGTCGCAGGCTCAATCGTACTGTTGAGTCTGCATTATGTCGCTGCGGCGCCTCCAAAGATAAACCCTATTGTGACGGATCCCATACGGCGGCTGGATTCACAAGCAAATAAGGAGAAAATGCAATGCCCTCAATAACAGGCGAACGACTGTTGTTTCATGATATGAAACCCGAACAGTCCTCTTTTTACGAAGATACGATCAAGGGATTAAACTGCCGGCCACGCAGCATTCCACCAAAATATTTTTATGATGAACACGGTTCCCGCCTGTTTGATGCAATATGCGAAACCCCCGAGTACTATCCAACCCGCACCGAAATCGCAATCATTAAAGACAATATTGATGAGATCTGTGAATGCCTTGGGGAAGATTGCATATTAATTGAACCCGGCAGTGGCGCCAGCAAGAAAGTGCGAGTTTTGCTGGACGCGCTTAATCCCCATGCATATATGCCCCTGGATATTTCCAGCGACTATCTTTATGCCATCGCCAGAGATCTGGTTTCTGAATATCCTGAACTCAGGGTAATTGCCGCATGCCTTGATTTCACCGCACCGATAACATTACCCGGCCACAGCGAGCATGGGCGGCGCATAGAAGCCTTTTTCCCCGGCTCCAGCATCGGCAATTTTGAACCGGCTGATGCCCTTGTTTTTTTGAATAATATTCACAACCTGGTTGAAAAGGATGGTGGTCTGTTGATTGGTGTCGATCTTAAAAAAGATCCATCCATCATAAACAAAGCCTATAATGACGAACAGGGAATAACCGCGCAATTTAATATGAACATTCTTGCGCGCATGAATCGTGAATTAAAAGCAAATTTTGATTTTGACTGTTTTGAGCATCGAGCTTCTTATAATGAAGCACTGGGACGACTTGAAATGCACCTATTATGCACAAACAGCCAAATCGTCAACATCGAAAATAACAAGTTTAAATTCAAAAAAGGCGAATCGATACACACGGAAAATTCATATAAATATTCTGTTACTGATTTTTACTCACTGGCTGAAGAAGCAGGATTCAATCCTCAGCAAACCTGGATAGATAAAAATGAGTTATTCAGCATTCATTATCTGAAAGCCTGATTGCCATTTTCCAGCGTCACAATTTAACGAGCCTTTAACAGGCCGTTAAACAATTCCCACTCGAACCGCTTTCGCAATAGCCTGAGAGCGGTTAACTACATTAAATTTTTTATAAATATTTTTAAGATGAAATTTTACTGTACGCTCGGATATGGAAAGAATGACGCCTATTTCCCACGCTGTTTTTCCTTCGTAAGCCCATTTTAGCGTTTCCTTTTCTCTTAGGGTAAGCGCAGGAATAGACTCTTGACTGGAAATCGAAGTGGATATATTTCCATCTACTCTAACAACCACTTCATGTATATGCGGGAATATATATTCGACAATCGCGCGATACAGGTCACTGATTTTATATCCGCTGGTTTCAAACGATATCAGAATATCTTCTTCGTCTCTATCAAGGGGATTACAGGAATAGGTGACGCCGTTTTTAAGATCAAAATCTTCCGCCATCTCAATAAAGGTTTTTAACTCCGGCGTCATTTCAACCTTTCTGTAAGCCTCCTCCCAGGTATAGACTCCCCTTGTATTAGCGCTGGCCTGAGCAACCGGATCGGTCAAACATAATTCTCTATTTTTATAATAACGCATCCATTCTTTTGGATAACTGTGGTTCACACTTTCATGAAGAAATGTAGCCCCGTTTTTTTCAGATATACGACAAATGATGGCGGCGTTAAACGGGATAATATTATTAAGACGATCAATAATGCGCAATATGTCTTCATGAGATTTTGCATACAGGCAATCATGCATAATGCTCATGAGTTCTTTCAATTCCGTGTTATTAAGTTTTAATTCAAACATCCTGTTCACATTTAAATTTAGAAAGAAAGATATTTGTCCAGGCGCTTTACCTTAGGGAAGCTCTGATTAATTCCGTTCGCCCTGAGCTTGTCGAAGGGTGAACCATCTAACATCATGATTTTACAATGCTTAGCGTTCATGGTTCGACAAGCTCACCACGAACGGCGGAATTAATCAGAGCTTCCTTAGTAATAAACTATGGCATATACGCTCATGAGCGTACCAGAATAACCAGATCCAGTTGAAATTACCATTTTAAAATTCCATAATTATCACCAGCCCCCCCATGACATTGGCGCGCTAATTGACTATATTCAGTTACCATGCCGGATAAAAACTGCTTACCAACAGATCGACATCCCACCATTCGCGTATTGCCCATGCCCGCCGACACCAATGCGGCCGGCGATGTCTTTGGCGGCTGGTTGATGTCACAGGTGGATATTGCCGGCAGTATTGAAGCCCACCGCTATGCGCAAACGCGGGTGGTCACCATTGCGGTGCAGGAGTTTCTATTTCTCAATCCTGTTTTTGTCGGTGATCTGCTCAGCCTGTACGCCAAAATTGTTCATGTGGGCACTACTTCGATTCGAGTCAGAATCGACGGTTATGCGCAACGCCAGCGGGGATCGGAAGAAACGCACAAGGTCACCGAAGCGCAGATCACCTATGTGGCGATTGATGAAAATCGACGCCCCTGCCCTGTCGTGAAAAGAACCGGAGCGTAAGGTGGGCGCGGTGTAAGCGCCCGCCGGGGCTAAATAGCTGTTCCAAATACCAGTATACTTTTGGAACAACCGTTCGTCCTGAGCTTGTCGAAGGACAAGCAGATTAAGCACTCGATTCACAGTGTTTCCACGCTCATGGTTCGACCCTTCGTCAGGCTCAGGACTTCACCACGAACGTGGAAACTCACAAGTGATCTGGTATTTGGAACACCTAATTTAGTCTTTCGCGTGGGCGCAGGAACCGCGCCCACCCTGCTGCTTAAGCCTTTGCCGCCAGAGGAAACAGCTCGAAGAAATTCCGGCTTGTCTGTTCGGCAATATTTTCCAGCGAATCATTACGCAACTCGGCGATGCATTCAGCCACGTTGCGCACATAGGCGGGCTGGTTGCTCTTGCCACGATAGGGAACCGGCGCAAGATAGGGCGAGTCGGTTTCCACCAGCATGCGATCAGCCGGTGCTTCACGCGCCACTTCTTTTAATTCTTTGGCGCTGTTAAAAGTGACGATGCCGGAGAAGGAAATATAAAACCCCAGATCCAGCGCGCGCCGCGCGGTTTCCCTGTCTTCGACAAAACAATGCATCACCCCGCCCACCTCGTCGGCGCGTTCTTCTTTCATAATGCGCAGGGTGTCTTCGCTGGCGTCACGCATGTGAATGATCAACGGCTTGCCGGTAATCTTTGCAGCCTGAATATGTTTTCGAAAACGCATTTGCTGCCAGTCAGCATCATCTTTTTTAGTACGAAAATAATCCAGCCCGGTTTCGCCAATAGCGACAATCTGCTTGTCGTCGGCCAGTTTGACCAGCTCATCGACATCGGGATCCCGGCCTTCGCGTTCATTGGGGTGCACCCCGACGGAGGCGGAAATAAAATCATATTTTCGCGCCGGTTCCAGCACGTCCTCAAGATGCTCCAGATCGATACAGACGCAAAGCATGTGATCCACACCCTGCGCGCGCGCGAATTCAAGCGCGCCGTCCAACTGGTTGTCAAAAGGTTTCAAATCAAGCCGGTCGAGATGGCAATGAGAATCAACGAGAAACATGGGTAAACCTTTGTAGTCTGTAGGTATGGCTTCAGCCGTACAGGTGCGCCTGAAACCGTACCTACAGAGGGAATGAAATTACATGGTGTGAGTCTGGCGATCCGATTTCAATGCGCCAGCAAGAAAGGTTTCAATCTTGGTGCGCGCGGTGCCGCCGTCCTGATCACTGAACTGCACGCCGATGCCGGCGGCGCGGTTGCCCTGTGCGCCCTTGGGGGTGATCCAGACGATCTTGCCCGCAACCGGCAGCTTTTCCTTGTCATCCATCAGGGTCAGCAACATGAAGACTTCGTCGCCGAGCGCATAGGTTTTGTTGGTGGGAATAAACAGTCCGCCGTTTTTTACGAAAGGCATATACGCGGCATAAAGAGCGCTTTTGTCCTTGATGGTCAGTGAAAGTATGCCCTGACGGCCACCCGGTGCTGCTGCATTCATCGATAAATCAATCCTGTGTGCTGGTTTTATGTCTGGAACACCACTGTCCCATTAACGTCCTCATCCTGGCCTTCTCCCGATGGGAGAAGGAATGACTTCGATTAACTCAATACGCTTATCCAAATATCTCTGCTAATGCTGACAGGAGCATTATGATTTTGGGATATTAACCCATTGAACAAGCAATGATTCAATAATTGGAAGCGGGTTTAACTGTGTCATTAATGGCAGCGCCTCAGCGATGCGATCCAGATAAGTATAGAGCTTCTGCAATTCAATGTTCGCGGATAGCGAGTGTAACACTTTTTGATAATCGACTCTGTCGGCAAAACTACCCGCAACCTGCTGATAACGAATCATATCACTCACCCAGCCGTACAGGTATTTTATCGGCATGGGCTGTTCAAGCTTTAGCCATTCCCCGGCGACCCTGACCGGATCAAGCCGCCCCTCGGATAAGCCCGTCAGAGCCTCGAGCAGGGTCTGGCGCAATTCCGGTAAATTCTTTTCCACATCGGCAAGCGCGGTCAATGGCGCGCCATTGGCAATCGTCAGTAAATGCGGGGCTTGCTCGGCATTAGCCCCTGTTTCTGTCAGTTTCTGCGCCAGCCACGTCTGGGCGACGGCTTCATCCGGCAGATTGAAATGCAGCAACTGGCAGCGACTGCGCACTGTGGCCGGCAGCCGGGTAAGCTGCTCGGCCACCAGCATGATCAGAGTCTGCGCCGGAGGTTCTTCCAGCGTTTTCAGCAGACTATTGGCGGCGGCAGTCGTCATGGCCTCGGCCGGGCGAATAATGGCGACTTTATAGCCACCCGCATGACTGCTTAAGGCCATCTGGGTAATCAGTGCGCGGATCTGATCAATTTTAATTTGCCCGCCTTCTTTTTCCGGCTCAATCAGCTGGCTATCCGGGTGGTTGTCGGCGACGTAAAGCAGACAGGCGGAACAGGCGCCGCAGGCCTGTCCATCGGACTCTCGCTGCTGACACAGCAGCGCGCGCGCAAGCTGCACGGCAAAATCCGCTTTTCCCGTCCCGGCAGGGCCGTGCAACAGCAGGGCATGAGACAGGCTGTCCCGGGTCAGACGCCCGGCCAGCTGGCGCCACTGTGTTTGTTGCCAGGGGTAATATCCAGTCATGCTCAAATCAGCTCATCCAGACTCTTACGGATCTGCGCCTGTACGGTTTCCAGCGCCGGTTCGGCATTGATCACCCGAAAACGGCCACTGTATTTTTTCGCCCGCGCCAGATAGGCGGCGCGCACCCGCTCAAAAAAGGCCAGTTTTTCCTGCTCAAAACGATCCGGCGCGCTGCGCTTACTGGCGCGTTCCAGCCCGGCGGCCACCGGCATGTCCAGCAGAAAGGTCACATCCGGCTGCAGCGTATTTTGCACCCATGTTTCCAGCGTGGCGATACGCGCCTCGGCAATGCCGCGTCCCCCGCCCTGATAGGCGTAGGTGGCGTCGGTAAAGCGATCACAGATCACCCACTTGCCGGCGGCCAGCGCCGGACGAATGACTTCATCCAGATGCTGGGCGCGGGCGGCGAACATGAGCAGCAGTTCGGTATCGCTGCACATGGCGGTGTTTTTCGCATCCAGCAAAAGGGCGCGAATGCTTTCGCCCAGTTCGGTGCCGCCCGGTTCCCGGGTCAGCAGCACCTGCTTGCCAAGCTTGCGCAGATAATTTTCAATGAAGGCGATATTGCTGCTTTTACCGACCCCTTCGCTGCCTTCAATGGTAATAAACTTTCCGGACATTTATTTTTTATCTTCTGCTTTGTAGGAGGAAAAGGAGCGCTTGCGTCCCTTGAGCTGGTATTTAATCACGGCGCGGTTGTGTTCTTCCAGTGTCGCGGAAAAATAATGGCTGCCATCGCCACGCGCGACAAAATACAGGGCGTCGCCCGGCGCGGGATGCAGGGCGGCGCGAATCGCCGCCCGTCCCGGCAACGCGATCGGGGTCGGCGGCAGGCCGTGATGCCGATAGGTGTTATAGGGCGTGTCGCGCTTGAGATCGGCGCGACGAATATTGCCTTTATACCGTTCGCCCATGCCGTAGATCACGGTGGGATCGGTTTGCAGACGAATGCGTTTTTGCAGACGACGAATGAAGACCCCGGCAATCGCCGGGCGTTCGCTGGCCAGCCCGGTTTCTTTCTCGACTATCGAGGCCAGAATCAGCGCCTCATAGGGGGTTTTCAGGGGCAGCCCCGTGTCCCGTTTTTGCCACTCCTGCATGAGATAGGCTTGCATGGCGGCATAGGCGCGGCGCAAAAATTCCACATCGGAGATGCCGCGCGGGAAATGCCAGGTGTCGGGTAAAAAGCGGCCTTCCGGATGTTCGCCCGCATGCCCGATAGCCGCCATGATTTGCGCATCGCCGGCATCGGTCAAGGTATGCTTTATCAGCGGATGGGCGTTCAGCGCCGCCATCATTTGCCGGAAACTCCAGCCCTCAACAATGGTCAACGCATGCTGAACCACCTTGCCATCCACCAGTTGCTGATAAAATTCAGCCGGAGTGCTGCCTGCGTCGATCAGGTATTCCCCCGCCCCGATACGATTGGCGTTGCCCTGCAAACGCGCATGGAACAACAGATAACGCGGTTTTGCGATCACCCCCTGCCGGGCCAGATCCCGCACCACGCGGGTGAGATTGGCGCCGGGTTCCAGCATATAGCTCAGGGGTTTGTCGGTCATCGGGGTTTGCAGAAACAGCCGGTAATCGTTCCACAGCCAGCCTCCGCCGATGGCGGCGGCCAGAATGGAAACAGCAATCAATCGGTACAGCAATCTAGACATGAATAAGAGGATAATCCTGATTAATAAGGTTTTGCAGGCTGCGAGTGATGTTTCCGATCTTAAAATTCCGCCCCTGCAACGAATTAACCGGCCACAGGCCAATCAGGCTATTGCTGAGAAAGACTTCATCCGCCGCAAGCAGTTGCGCTTTTGTTATGTTATCAATCTCGATTCTTATGCCCTGCCTGTGAGCCAGTTCGAGAATCCGTTCACGCATAATACCGGCCACCCCGCACTGGGACAAATCGGGCGTGTGCAAGACGCCATTGTGCAGCATAAACAGGTTACTTAGCGTGCCTTCGATCACATTGCCGTTTTCATCACACATCAGGCCTTCGGCGATATTCGCATCCCGCCATTCGTTACGCGCCAGCACCTGTTCCAGCCGGTTGAGATGTTTGAGTCCGGCAAGTTGCGGCTGGCGCGCCAATCGCGTGTCACAAAAACGAACCTGCACGCCCTGCCGCCAGTTCTGTATCGGATAATCCGGCCAGAGGTAAGGCATGAGCAGGCGCGTCGACCGGGTTGGCTCGGGATAAGCATAGCCGCGCCCGCCTTCACCACGACTGATAATTAGTTTTAACACGGCGCGGGGTTCGTTTTTGATCAGGCTTTGCGCCTCGCGCTGCAGCAATGCGGGATCAGGAAAAGGCAAAGACAGGCGTTGGCATCCTTTTTCCAGTCGTTGCAGATGCCGCTCCCAGAACACCGCCTCGCCCTCGATCACCGCAATCGTTTCAAACAGGCCATCGCCATAATGCAGACCCCGATCCCGGGCGCTGATCTGATCGGCTTTTTTGCCGTTAATCAAAATCATCCTTCGCATCCTTCAATCGCCAGCAACATGCCCCGCGCCTTGTGCGCGGTTTCCTGCAATTCTTTTTCGGCATCGGAATCGGCCACCAGTCCGGCCCCGGCGCGCAGCGTAATATGCTTCGCATCGGTGGTGATCGTGCGGATCAGAATATTCAGATCCATATCGCCATTGAGATTAAGGTAGCCCATCGAGCCGGTGTAGGCGCCGCGCGCTTCCTGTTCCAGCTCGGCGATGATCGCCATGCAGCGTTCTTTTGGACAGCCGGTAATGGTGCCGCCGGGAAACACTGCGCGAATAACCTCGGCGGGAGTCACCTCGTCACGCAACTGTCCACGCACATTCGAGACGATGTGATGCACATGGGCATAAGATTCCACCGCCATCAGTTCATTCACCTCGATACTGCCGGGCTGACAAATTCGTCCCAGATCATTGCGTTCAAGATCGATCAACATGATGTGTTCGGCACGTTCTTTGGGATGGCCAATGAGTTCGGATTTCAGGGCGCGATCCTGTCCGTCCTGCGCATGACGCGGCCGGGTGCCGGCAATCGGCCGGGTTTCGACCTGACGATCTTTCACGCGCACCAGACGTTCCGGCGAGGAGCTGATAACGGTCAAATTCTGCAACTGCGCCAGCCCGGAAAACGGCGCGGGATTTTTTTTGCACAACTGCCGGTAAAGCGTGGCGCTGTCCAGCGCCTCCGGTAACGGAGCCTGCCATTTGCGTGACAGGTTAACCTGAAACACATCGCCATCATAAATGTAGCGTTTAACCTGCTCTGTTTGTTGCAAATAGCGCGACTCGGGATCGGCCTGCATTTTTATCACAACTGGACTCGCAGATGATATGCCGGGCGCATCATCCAGATCCGCCAGTAACGCGGCCATGCGCTCGGCATGATCGGCTTCGGTCACGATCCAGCTTTCGTTTGTTAAATGATCATTGATGATCGCCGCAGGAATCCGCACCGCCTCGGCAATGGGCTGGTTCGATGCCGGCGCTGACAATCGCAAACGGGTTTCAATTTGTCCGCCCAGCTCGTAGCCGAGATATAAAAACCAGCCGCCTCGAAAAGGCAGGTTTGAATCAGCCGCGCTATTCGCTTCTGACTCCGCTGTCCACCAGTTATCCAGAGCGGCGAGAAAGTCATGTTTCTGTCCACTATGTCGGCCTTCGAGCTGAGAGTTTGCAGTCAGTCGAAGCCGCTCGCCGGGAAAGGCAAACAGGATATCGTAGCGCGCATTCGCCGCTTCGCCACCATCAGCTGTGCTTTGTAATAAAAAGGGATAGCGTTCGGGATTGGACTGCTGAAGGGCAGTTAAATCGGAAAGACCGGCGCGGCGTTGAACTGGCGGCATGGATGGATTTAAATTAATTAATACTGCTCATGGTTTTAGAATCTAACGCAAAGGCGCAGAGACGCAAAATTTAAGGAACCTGATTAATTCCGTTCGCCCTGAGCTTGTCGAAGGGTGAACCATATAAGATTATGATTTTACAATACTTGGCGTTCGTGGTTCGACCCTTCGTCAGGCTCAGGACTTCACCACGAACGGCGGAATTAATCAAAGCTTCCTTAATTTTGTATAAATATAATCGTGGATTGCAGGTGCGACTTTCAGTCGCACAAATTACCACTGCTGGTACGATTGAAATCGTACCTACAGCTACAGGTTTGGCTTCGTCCGTACTAAAGCAGAAATAATCCCTTTGCGCTCTTTGCGTCTCAGCGTCTTTGCGTTAGATCTTTCCCTTAACCGGGCTTGCTAAACACCAGCGTACCATTGGTGCCGCCAAAGCCGAAGGAGTTGGACAACGCCACATCGATTTTCATTTCACGCGCCGTTCCCGGTACAAAATCAAGATCACAGTCGGGATCAGGATTAATGATATTTATCGTCGGAGAAGCGATCTGATCGCGAATACACAGAATGGTGAAAATCGCTTCCAGCCCCCCGGCGGCGCCCAGCGCGTGACCGGTCATGGACTTGGTCGAACTTACCGCCAGCTTATAGGCATGTTCGCCAAACGCGCCTTTCACGGCATCGACTTCGGCCTTGTCGCCGGCCGGGGTGGAGGTGCCATGCGCATTGATGTAATCCACTGCATCGGTATTGATGCCGGCATTCTTCAAAGCCACCTGCATGCAGCGTTTCGCGCCTTCGCCGCCTTTGGAAGGCATGGTCATGTGATAAGCGTCACCACTCATGCCGTAACCGGCCACCTCGGCATAAATGTTTGCGCCGCGTTTTTTCGCGTGTTCGTATTCTTCCAGCACCACCACACCGGCGCCATCACTGAGTACGAAACCATCGCGTTCGGCATCCCAGGGGCGGCTGGCGGTTTGCGGATCATCATTACGGCAGGACAAGGCGCGCGCCGCTGCAAAGCCGCCCAGCGCCATCGCACCGGTGGCTTTTTCAGCGCCGCCGGCAATCATCACATCGGCATCGCCGTATTCGATGATTCTTGCCGCATCGCCGATGCTATGGGTCGCCGTTGCACAGGCGGTTACCAGTGCGATGTTCGGGCCTTTCATGCCATACATGATCGACAGGTTGCCCGAGATCATATTAATGATGTTGCTGGGAATAAAGAACGGCGAGATTCTGCGCGGGCCACCCTTGAGATAGGCGTTGTGACCTTTCTCGATGCCGGGCAGTCCGCCAATACCGGAGCCAATAGCGACACCGACACGCTCAGCATTGTCATCGGTGACTTCCAGCCCGGCATCTTCAATCGCTTCTTTCGCCGCAGCCAGACCATAATGGATAAAGGGATCCATTTTTTTGGCTTCCTTGGCGGAAAGCACCGTGCTCACATCAAAGTCTTTCACCACGCCGCCAAAGCGCGTGGAAAATTCAGACGTATCAAATTCGGTGATCATGCTGATCCCGCTTTTGCCGGCCAGAATATTTTCCCAGGAGGTTTTTACATCAAGCCCGACGGGCGAGACCATGCCCATCCCCGTTACTACCACACGACGCTTTGCCATCTTCCTTTAATCCGTATTGGTTAAAACTAACAAGGCCGCGCCACAGGTAACTGCGGCGCGGCCCGAGACTGAATGACGACTGCGAAATCAGCTATGTGAATTAATGTAGTCGATCGCTTCCTGAACCGTGGTAATTTTCTCTGCGTCCTCGTCCGGAATTTCAGTTTCAAATTCTTCTTCCAGAGCCATCACCAGCTCTACGGTATCCAGCGAGTCTGCGCCCAGATCGTCCACAAAAGATGCTTCCTTGGTGACTTCATCGGCCTTTACGCCCAATTGCTCAACAACGATCTTTTCTACGCGTTCTTCAACACTGCTCATTCGATTTATCCTCTGTAATTAAAAAAAGTTCAACTAGCCAGAACTCTGCGGTGGCCTATTGTATTGAAAAGCTCAGGCGGTTTCCACAATCTGTACACGATAATCTGCAACAGAATGGCAAAAAATTTGGCTAATTTTTAACCGTGATTTTCACCGCATCCACAAATTCAGCTCAATTTCAGGCTTACGCCATATACATGCCGCCGTTCACGTGAATGGTCTCGCCGCTGATGTAGGCGGCGCCCGGCGAGGCCAGAAAAGCCACCGCTTTGGCGATATCTTCCGGGCTTCCCAGTTTGCCCAGCGGGATCTGCGCCTGCAGCGCCTCACGCTGCGCATCAGGCAGGGCGCGGGTCATATCGGTGTCGATGAAGCCCGGGGCCACCACGTTAACGGTAATGCCACGCGCGCCGACTTCGCGCGCCAGTGATTTTGAAAAGCCAATCACGCCGGCTTTGGCGGCGGCGTAATTCGCCTGTCCGGCATTGCCCATGACGCCCACCACCGAAGCGATGCTGATAATCCGGCCCTTGCGCGCTTTCATCATCGCCCGCAAGACCGCCTTGCTCATGCGAAAAATAGAGCTGAGATTGGTGTCCATGATCGCCTGCCATTCCTCTTCTTTCATACGCATGAGCAGGTTATCGCGGGTGATGCCGGCGTTGTTGATCAAAATCGAGGGTGCGCCAAATTCATCGCCGACCTGTTTTAGCGCGGCGTCGATGCTGGCCTGATCAGTCACGTTCATGACAATTCCGGAACCTTTAATATCATTTTCTTTCAGATAGTTAGAGATGCTTTCTGCACCTTTTTCTGAAGTAGCGGTGCCGAGTACGACCGCCCCGTTGCGGCCCAGTTCCAGCGCGATTTCCTTACCGATCCCGCGACTGGCGCCGGAGATAAAAGCAATTTCATTTTCAAGCATCATATTTTTTCCCCTCTTTATTTTTCCAGTGCGCTGTTGAGGCTGTCCGAATCATACACAGCCTGCGCCGTCATGCCGCGCTCGATGCGCTTGTTCAACCCGGCCAGCACCTTGCCGGGGCCGCATTCAATTAAACTGCCAACTCCATCAGCGGCCATTTTACGAATCGTTTCCACCCAGCGCACCGGGCTGTGCAACTGTTTGACCAGCGCCGCGCGGATCTCGGCTGCATCGCTTTGCGCCTGCACATCGACATTGTTGAGCACCGGGATGGCCGGTTCGCGTAGTTCGATATCCGCCAGAATCTGTTCCAGCTTTTGCGCTGCCGGTTTCATCAGGGCGCAATGGGAAGGAACGCTGACGGGCAGCAACAGCGCCCGTTTCGCGCCTTTCTCTTTGGCCACGCCCAACGCCCGTTCCACTGCGGTTTTCTGACCGGCGATGACCACCTGTCCCGGGGAATTGAAGTTCACCGCCGACAGGACTTCACCTTCAGCGGCATCCTCACACACCTGAATCACCGCATCATCGTCCAGCCCCAGTATGGCCGCCATCGCGCCCTCACCGGCGGGCACGGCTTCCTGCATCAGACGACCGCGTTCGGCCACCAGCTTCACCGCGTCACTAAAATCCAGCGCGCCGGCGCAGACCAGCGCCGTATATTCACCCAGACTGTGACCGGCCATCATCACCGGTTGCGCCCCGCCCTTTGCCTGCCAGATACGCCAGACGGCGACACCGGCGCTGAGCATGGCCGGTTGGGTAACATCGGTTTGATTGAGTTTCTCCGCCGGGCCGTTTTGAACCACGTCCCAGAGATCATAACCGAGTGCGTCAGACGCCTGCTTAAATGTGGCTTCCACTTCTGTAAATTCTGCGGCCAGATCTTTCAACATGCCCACCGACTGGGAACCCTGACCGGGGAAAACAAATGCTAATGACATTGTGTGCCTCTTTTTAAAATTGGGTTATTTAACGCGGAGGCGCAGAGACGCGGAGAAAAACATTTTGTTTAATCATTCTCAAACCCTGATGTAACAAAGGGCATACTACAAATAATAAAACACAATGTAGTCTGATTAAAAACTCTGCGTCTTTGCGCCTCCGCGTCCTCTGCGTTATTTTACGTAACTATGTATTAACACTATTAATACTTCAACAACGCCGAACCCCAGGTAAAACCGCCGCCAAAGGCTTCCAGCAATAACATCTCACCACGTTTAATCCGACCGTCGCGTACCGCCGTGTCCAGCGCCAGCGGTACGGATGCGGCGGAAGTGTTGCCGTGTTCGTCAACCGTGACCACCACATGATCCATCGACATATCCAGTTTCTTCGCCGTGGCCTTGATAATGCGAATATTGGCCTGATGCGGCACCAGCCAGTCGATGTCGGACTTCTGCATGTTGTTGGCGGCGAGGGTTTCATCGACGATGCGCCCGAGGGTATTCACGGCCACCTTGAACACTTCGTTGCCACGCATTTCCATTTTCGCTTCACCGGCTTTGAATTTATCCGGATTTTCAGAGATACCGCCATGCACGGTGAGCAGATCCTTGTACTGACCATCGGCATGCATGTGGGTGGATAAAATGCCGGTTTCACTGTCCGCCGACAACACCACCGCACCGGCGCCATCGCCGAACAATATGCAGGTGCCGCGATCGGTCCAGTCAACAATATTCGACAGCGTTTCCGCGCCCACCACCAGCGCATGTTTCGCCTTGCCGGTAGAGACAAACATATCCGCCATCCCCAGCGCATAAACGAAACCGGTGCACACCGCCTGTATGTCAAAGGCCGGGCAACCATGAATGCCCAGACGTTCCTGCAACAAACAGGCGGTGCTGGGAAATACGCGATCCGGCGTGGTCGTCGCCACGATAATTAAATCAATCTCGCTGTTTTTAATGCCTGCGGCATCAATCGCATTGAGCGCAGCCTGTTCAGCCAGATCACAGGTGGTCTGACCTTCCGTGATATGCCGCTTTTTGATCCCGGTGCGTTCAGTGATCCACTGATCGGTGGTGTCGACCATTTTTTCCAGATCGGCATTGGACAGTATTTTTTCCGGCAGATAACTTCCGGTTCCTGCTATACGTGAATAGATCACATCAATCCCTCATTGACTGGCCGGCGCGACTAACTGGTTTTCCAGTTGCCGGGTGATAAGTTCGGGTACGTTCTTTTTAACTTCGATAACCGCTTCAGAAATAGCAGTGGCAAACGAATGCGCATCAGCGCTGCCGTGACTTTTGATCACAATGCCCTGCAGGCCGAGAAAACTGGCGCCATTGTATTCACGCGGATCAATGCGTTTGCGCAAGGCACGCAATACAGGCAGGGCAATCAGTCCGCTAAGCATGGTCAACGGGTTGCGTTTAAATTCCTGTTTCATATAGTGGCTGATCATCTTGGCCACGCCTTCGGTTGTCTTGAGCATGACGTTACCTACGAAGCCATCACAAACCACCACGTCTGCATCACCTTTATAAATGCCGTCGCCTTCCACATAGCCGATGTAATTCAGGCTGCTATCGGCAAGCAATTCAGCCGCCTGCTTGACCTGCTCATTACCTTTGATCGCCTCTTCACCGATATTGAGCAGGCCGACGCTGGGACGCTCATTACCATCGACGGCGGCAGCCAGCGCCGCGCCCATGACCGCAAACTCGAACAGCGCCTGCGCGCTGCTGTCCACGTTCGCACCCAGATCCAGCACATGCGCATGGCCGTTATTCATATTCGGCAACATGGTGCAAATGGCCGGGCGATCGATACCGGGCAGGGTTTTCAGAACAAAGCGCGCGGTCGCCATCAGCGCGCCGGTATTGCCGGCGCTGACACAGGCCTGCGCCCGGCCTTCCTTGACCAGATTGATGGCGACACGCATGGAGGAATCTTTTTTCCCGCGCAGCGCCAGTGCAGGCGGTTCATCAGAATGCACCACCTGCGAGGCATGCTGAATCTGCAGACGATCAAAGACAGAATCATCGCCCTGCGCCTTGAGCACCCCCGTCAGTTTGTCTTCATCACCGACAAGAATCAGGTTCAGGGAAGTATGTTGTTGTAACGCCTTGATGGCGGCCGGAACAGTAACGTCGGGGCCAAAATCACCACCCATCGCGTCAAGTGAAATAGTAATATGGTTATTGGTCATCCAGTAGAGGGTCGCCTAAGTAATAGTCCTGTCAATAAAATAACGGGACATGATTTTCACCATGTCCCGTCTATCTGCCCGCTCATTGTCCAGACAAAGGACTGCGCCTTTGATCAGACATGCTTAACAGCAGAAATTATTCGTCGACATCGATCACTTTACGGCCGCGATAAAAACCATCGGCGCTAACATGATGACGCAAATGCGCTTCGCCGGTAGTGGGTTCAATCGACACAGCGCGGCCACTCAGCGCATCGTGCGAACGACGCATGCCGCGTCGGGATGGTGTTTTACGATTCTTTTGTACCGCCATGATAATTCCTCATTCACTTTAAACTTTAAGTTTAAGTCCGCGCCAAACGCTCCGGCGCGCACTCAATTTTCTTTATCAACCTTCAGTCCCGCCAGAACGCTGAACGGGTTTTCCCGCTTCTCCGGCCGGGCTTCAATAATTTCAGGCGCATCCGCCATCGTCGATGCCTGACATTCATTTTCCTCATGCCGGGGGATCTGTGGCAACGCCAGCATGATCTCATCTTCCAGCAGGTCGAGCAGATTAACCTGACCATCCTCAACCTGGATGGCTTCAAACTCACTGGAAACCTGCTCCAGTCCGGCTTCACTGCGGGCAAAGCCGAGGGCCAATGGCGCATCGATGTCCACATGCACCGGTTCAAGACAACGCTGGCAAATCAAATCCAGGCTCGCCTGCACCCTGCCCCGTAAAATAGATATTCCCAGCGCATCGACCGCAAATGCCAGACTAATGCTGACGGTTCCGTCCGGCTGGTAAAGCATGGCCGACAGACGTTTCATCTGCGTCAGAGGCAGTCTTGAATCCAGCTCAACGGCATCGTGCGCAAAACGAAAGGGATCAACCTTAAACGGGAGCCGCTGATACTCTTTTGCAGACCCGGTTGTCATAGCCCGCGAATTCTATAGAGGTGCGCCGGCCGTGTCAAAAATTCCTTGAAAATCCGCCTGTTCCGGCAACATTTGGCCTTTTTGACGACTCTTGCTTGACAGCCCGCTCACATTTCCTTAAACCTGAATCTGTGTTTTCAGTGTAGTGAGCATGGCGCCAATAGCCCATTACAGGGGTTTATGCGCGGCAATTACTTGATTTTACAGGGAAAGGCGACTTTGCGACAGCAACGACAATGATAAAAAAGATCCTCATCGCCAATCGCGGGGAAATCGCCGTACGCATCGTCCGCGCCTGCGCGGAAATGGGCATAAAATCGGTCGCTGTCTATGCCGAAGCCGACCGCTACGCCCTGCATGTCAAAAAGGCGGATGAAGCCTACAGTCTGGGGCCGGACACCGTGGCCGGTTATCTCAACGCTCACCGGCTGGTCAATCTTGCGGTCGCCGCCGGCTGTGACGCCCTGCATCCGGGCTATGGCTTTCTTTCTGAAAATCCGGAACTGGCCGAAATCTGCGCCCGCCGCAATATCCGCTTTATCGGCCCCTCCGCCGGGATTATCCGGCGCATGGGCGACAAAACCGAGGCGCGCACCGCCATGCGTGAAGCCGGCGTCCCCGTTACCCCCGGCAGTGACGGCAATCTCAGTAGTCTCGACGAAGCCCGACAGCTGGCCGAGGAGATCGGCTATCCGGTCATGCTCAAGGCCACCTGTGGCGGGGGCGGGCGCGGCATTCGCTGCTGCAAAGACGAGGACGAACTCAACCGCGCCTATGAGCGGGTGATTTCCGAAGCGGAAAAAGCTTTTGGCCGGGCTGAAATTTTCATGGAAAAATTTATCGCCAACCCGCGTCATATCGAGGTGCAAATCCTCGCCGACAGTCACGGCAATGCGATCCATTTATTCGAGCGCGACTGCTCCATCCAGCGCCGCCACCAGAAATTGCTGGAAATTGCGCCCTCGCCTCAACTCAGTAAAAAACAGCGTGACTATATTGGTGAACTGGCCGTACGCACCGCCAAAGCCGTCGGCTATACCAATGCCGGCACTGTCGAGTTTTTGCTCGACGACAAAGATGATTTTTATTTCATGGAAATGAACACCCGGCTGCAGGTCGAACATCCGGTCACCGAAGCCGTGACCGGCATCGATATTGTCCGCGAGCAGATCCGCATCGCCGCCGGCCTGAAACTGAGCTACCAGCAACACGATGTGCAATGTCGGGGCTATGCGATGGAGTTTCGCATTAACGCCGAAGATCCACAAAATGACTTTCTGCCCAGCTTTGGCCGCATCACCCGCTACTTCGCCACCGGCGGACCGGGGGTGCGCACCGACGGCGCGATTTATACCGGCTATGAAATCCCGCCCTATTACGATTCCATGTGCGCCAAACTGATCGTCTGGGCGCTGGACTGGGATTCGCTTATCGATCGCGCGATCCGCGCCCTGCGTGACATCGGCGTGTACGGGATCAAAACCACCATTCCTTTTCATCTGGAAATTTTAAAATCAGCTGATTTTGAAACCGGGAAATTTGACACCAGTTTTATTGAAACCCATCCGGAGTTGGTGAACTATTCACTCAAACGATCCAACCGCGAAGCGGCCGCCGCAATTGCCGCCGCGATTGCCGCGAATATGGGGCTTTGATGGAATTATATTTTAACGCAGAGAACGCAAAGACGCGGAGGCGCAGAGATGAAAAATACAAATAAATCACATAGCGTAGTTTCTGTCATAAAAACCTTTGCGTCTTCGC
>WFVC01000117.1 GCA_015491815.1 Gammaproteobacteria bacterium
GTCCTGAGTCTGACGAACATTCGTGGTGAGCTTGTCGAACCATGAACGTTAAGCATTGTAAAATTACAATGTAATATGGTTCACCCTTCGACAAGCTCAGGGCGAACGGAATTAATCCGAGTCCCTAAGCCCTGACTTTAACCGAAGGGATGATTCAGAATAATCGTCTCGTTACGATCCGGGCCGGTGGAAATAATATCGACCGGTACGCCGGTAACTTCTTCAATGCGTTTCAGATAAGCGCGCGCATTGGCGGGCAGGGCATCGTAATCTTTTACGCCGACAGTGGATTCAGACCAGCCCGGCATGTCTTCATACACCGGCTCACAGGTTTCAAAGGCTTCAGCGCCCACCGGCGGGGTATCGCGCAGACCATCCGCTGTTTTATAGCCGGTGCAAATACGAATGGTGTCCAGACCATCCATCACATCCAGTTTGGTGATGCACATGCCGGTGACGCTGTTGATTTGCGCGGAACGACGCAGGGCGACGGCATCGAACCAGCCACACCGACGCGGACGGCCGGTAGTGGATCCGAACTCGTGACCCTTCTCGGCCAGATGATGGCCGGTTTCATCCAGCAGGCCTTCGCCATCATAGAGCTCGGTTGGGAAGGGACCGGAACCCACGCGCGTGGTGTAGGCTTTGGTGATGCCGAGAATATAATCGAAATAGCCGGGACCCATGCCGCTGCCAGTGGCCGCGCCGCCGGCGGTGGTGTTGGAGGAGGTCACATAAGGATAGGTGCCGTGATCGATATCCAGCAACGCGCCCTGCGCGCCCTCGAACATCACGTTATCGCCATTGCTGCGATAGTTGTGCAACATTTCCGGAATGTCGGCAATCAATGGACGCAGATCATCGACCATCGCCATGCTTTCATCCAGCACCTGATTAAAGTCAATCGTGTCCGCTTTGAAGTAATTCTTCAGGGCGAAGTTATGATAATCCAGCACCTCGCCCAGCTTGGCGGCAAAACGTTCACGGTGCAGTAAATCGCCCAGACGCAGACCGCGACGGGAAACCTTGTCTTCATAGGCCGGGCCAATGCCGCGGCCGGTAGTGCCGATGGCTTTTTTGCCGCGCGCCACTTCGCGAGCCTGATCCAGCGCTACGTGATAGGACAGAATCAGGGGGCAGGCTTCACTGATGCGCAGACGTTCACGCGCCGGTACGCCATTGTCTTCCAGCATTTTTAATTCTTTAAGCAGGGCTTCAGGAGAAAGCACCACGCCATTGCCAATCAGGCACATGACATTTTCGCGCAGGACGCCGGAGGGAATCAGGTGCAATACGGTTTTCTTACCGTCGATCACCAGTGTGTGCCCGGCATTGTGACCGCCCTGAAAACGCACCACCGCGCTGGCGCGATCGGTGAGCAAGTCCACGACCTTGCCCTTGCCTTCATCACCCCACTGGGTGCCGATAATAATGACGTTTTTACCCATAGTTCTATCCAACTTTATTTTATATTTGAAAATTTAGCATTCATGTTATGTGCGGTTTGTACGACTGAAGTCGTACCTACCAGCCGCACTTTGTAGTCCAGTAGGGTGGGCACGGTGTGAGTGCCCACCGTAGCGATAATTTTCCGCGTGGGCGACCGAAGGAAGTGCCTGTGGTGCACAAAAATCGCGCCCACCCTACACGACAGTCCAGCTGCCACCCTGATTTACAATTTCACGCTCACAGTTCATCGCCGCAGCATCACCCTGTTGTCCCGGCAGAGCCTGAATTACCCGCTCCCCCTGCTGACGCAATTCGCCAATGTATTTCAACATAGCCGGATCACTGCCGGCGGGGGCAAAAATCGCGCGTGGCGCAGGGATGGTTTCCGCTGTTTCAATCAAGACTTTCAGATCGGTGCTAAAACCGGTGGCCGGACGCGCGCAACCAAACACTTCACCGATGTCGTCATAACGCCCGCCCTGCGCAATCGCCAGTCCACGCCCGGCGACATAGGCGGCGAACACCACGCCGGTGTGGTAATGATACCCGCGTAACTCCGCGAGGTCGAAGTGAAGATTTAAATCGGGCTGACGCCGGCGCAACTCTTCAGCAATGGCGACAAGATTTTTCAGCGCAGTCTGCACCGGTCCGGCGGCGGCTTTCAATTTTATATTCGCCTGCCTTAATGTCTCTTCGCCGCCATTCAAATCAACCAGCGCCAGCAGCATCGCCGCGATCTCATCATTCAGTTTCCAGTCATGCAGACAGGCTTCGATTTCTGTTCTGGCTTTGCGCTGCAGGGCATCGAACAGGCGTGATTCCTGTTCCACGTTCAGTCCCGCCTGTTCAGCCAGACCGCGATAAATTCCCACATGTCCCAGATCAATATAAGGATCGCCAATGCCCGCCTGATGCAGCGTTTCAGTCATCAGGCAGAGAATCTCGACATCACTTTCCACGCCGCTGTGGCCATATAATTCTGCGCCGATTTGCAGGGGACTGCGCGAATTGGCAAAACTGTCGGGACGGGTTTTGATCACGCTGCCCATATAACACAGCCGCAGCGGCGCGGCCTGCTGCAGATGACGGGCGGCAATCCGCGAAACCTGCGGCGTCATATCCGCGCGAATGCCCATCATTCGGCCGCTGAGTTGATCGGTGAGTTTAAACGTCTGTAAATCGAGATCGTTACCGGTGCCGGTAAGCAGGGATTCCAGATATTCAATGAACGGCGGCATCACCAGTTCATAACCCCAGCTGTCGTAACTGTCCAGTAATTTGCGTCGCAGGGCTTCCAGCACGCGCGCTTCGCGCGGCAGAACTTCCTCGATGCCTTCCGGCAACAGCCAGCGTTCGTCTTTCATAATCAGTCTTAAATCAGTTTTTGAAAAAATACAGCAGTAGCGCACCGGCCAACATACTCATCAAACCGACGCTGCGTAAAATACGATCATCCATTTTACTCATATTCAGCATCGCCTGCCGGTAGTTGCGCGGGCTTAATGCCGGCAACAGACCTTCAAATACCAGCAATAACGCAAATCCCGTCAGTAAATACTCAAGCATTCGGAATTAGCGTTTGCCACTGGCATCCTTGAAATACCGGAAGAATTCGGAATCCGGTTCTAACACCATCACGTCGCCATTTTTCCCAACCGAATTGCGATAGGCATTCAGACTGCGATAGAAGGAAAAGAATTCCCGATCCTTGCTATAGGCTTTGGCGTAAATCTCAGAAGCCTTCGCATCGCCGCCGCCGCGCAACTGCTGCGCTTCTTTATAGGCATTGGCCAGCGTTACTGTGCGTTGGCGATCAGCGTTGGCGCGAATACGCTCGGCTGCTTCCGCACCCCGGGAACGTAAATCTTTAGCCACGCGAGTCCGTTCAGCTTCCATACGCTGATACACCGAGTCGCTAATGGTGGCGGTAAAGTCGATACGTTTAACCCGCACATCCACAATCTTGATGCCGAACTTGCCCAACTGCTCATTAGCCTGTTTGGTCACGTCATCCATGATCATCGCCCGCTCACCGGAAATGACTTCCTGAATATTGCGATTACTAAACTCACCACGCAGACTTTCATTAATTGTGGTGTAAATACGCTCCATCGCCTTACGTTCATTACCGCTCATCGAAGTATAATAGGTGCTGACGTCGTTGATTCGCCATTTGACAAAGAAATCTACATTAACGTTTTTCTTTTCCTTGGTCAGATAATTGGCCGGCCGCGCATCCAGGGTCAGAATTCGTTTATCAAATTTTTTCACGTTATTGATAAACGGCATCTGAAAATGCAGGCCCGGCTTATAATCAGCTTTAACAATTTCACCCAGCCTGAACTTGATCGCCAGCTCACGTTCTCCCACAGTGAACACTGAAGCCAGAAATACAATAGCGACAATGGCAACAGCAATCAGAATGCCAATTTTAGAATTGTTCATTAGCGTGTCTCCCGGCTGCGCAGCCGTTCACTGAAACGATTATCACGAGTGGACTGTGGCGCGCGTCTGCGTATGCCTGAAGGTGATGGGCTAACATCATTTTCCACAATCGCCGGCTGGCTTGTAACAATTTTATCCAGCGGCAGATACATCAGGTTGTTGCTGTTTTTTACATCTACCATTACTTTACTGGAACCGGCCATAACTTCTTCCATCGCATCCAGATACAGGCGCTCACGGGTTACCTTCGGCGCCTTTTTATATTCATGCAATACTTTCAGAAAACGTTCAGTTTCACCTTCGGCGCGAGCAACCACTTCCTCTGCGTAGGCTTTGGCTTCCTGCACGATGCGCGCGGCCTTGCCTCGCGCCTTTGGCAGTATGTCATTGGAATAGGCTTCCGCCTCATTGATGCTACGCTGTTTATCTTCACGCGCCTTAATGGCGTCATCAAAAGCCTGTTGCACCTGCTCAGGCGGCTGTGCGTCCTGCATATTCAGGTTGACCACGGTGATGCCTGTCGCATAGCTGTCCAGAATTTTCTGAATCAATTTACTAACGCCAGCAGCGACCGCCACACGGCCTTCGGTAATCACAAAATCAAGTTTATTTTTGCCAACCACTTCACGCACCGCACTCTCAGTGGCTTCACGCAGAGTCAGATCAGGGTCGCGCACATTGAACAGAAAATCTTTTGCGTCCTTGACCTTGTACTGCACGGTAAACTTGATATCGATGATATTCTCATCCTGAGTCAGCATCAGCGCTTCATCGGAGACATGGCCAAGATTGACGCTGCGAATATCTTCCACATCGACAATTTCCACCGTCTGAATGAAACGCGGATACCAGTGCGGTCCCGGATCGGTAATGGAATGAAAAGCGCCAAATTGCTGCACCACGCCCTGCCGCCCCTGATCGACGATGTAAATACCGGACAACGCCCAGACACCCAGCAGCACCACCACAATCAAACCCAGACTAATCGAACCGGCATTGCCGCCGGAACCGCCACTGCCTGAGCCGGAACCACCTTTGCCGCCGCCAAACAGTCCGCCGATCTTGTCCTGCAGTTTCTTGATGAATTCATCCAGATCGGGCGGTCCCTGATTGCCCCGGTTTCCCCAGGGATCCCTGTTTCCAGATCCGTTGTCTCCTGAACCACCGGGTTCATTCCAGGCCATATTATGACTCCGTAGTTTTGTCGTTATTGCAAATTGGGGTGACTGCGCCAGCGCCGCTTGTCACATAAGGGGTGAATTCTATGGGGCTTCGCCCATAACCGCAAGGCGGGGATTTTGTTCAAGGCCAATTATATGTCCGCTGAGATTTTCCTGTTTGTCCAGAATCTGCCATTCGCTGCCCGGCAATTCCACCTTGAGCAGCCAGTTGCCCTGTTCGTCCACTGATTCCTGCAAAATCTGGCCACGTTCGTATAACTGCGCCCGCAGGCGTCCTTCGGCGGCGGATAACTGCAAATGCTGGATCACGCGTCCACGATCCAGGGTTTCGACAATGGCTTCGCGCAACAGTTCCAGTCCCTCGTCCTTCAGCGCTGAAATCCAGACCCGCAGCGGACGGCCTTCGCCGTCCCGTTCAATCCGGGGCGCGACATTATTTAATTGATCGATTTTGTTGTAGACCAGTAGTTGCGGCCGATCCATTGCTCCAATTTCTTCCAGCACCTGGTTTACCTGTTCCATCTGCTCACTGCGTTCCTCACTGGCCGCATCGACGATATGCAGAAGTAAATCGGCATCGCGGGTTTCCTGCAGAGTGGAACGAAACGCCTCCACCAGATCATGCGGCAGGTGGCGAATGAAACCAACCGTATCAGCCAGCACCACCGACTGGCCGCCCGCCAGATCCAGCCGTCGTAGGGTGGGATCCAGAGTGGCGAACAGTTGATTAGCCGCCATCACATCGGCCTCGGTAAGCGCGTTAAACAGGGTCGATTTGCCGGCATTGGTATAACCCACCAGCGACACCGTGGGTAACTCCGCCCGCTTCCGCGCCCGGCGCCCCTGTTCCCGCTGGCGTCTGACTTTCTGCAGCCGTTTATTCAGCGTGCGGATCCGATCGCCAAGCAAACGCCGATCGGTTTCCAGCTGGGTTTCACCCGGACCACGCAGCCCGATGCCGCCTTTCTGCCGCTCCAGATGGGTCCAGCCGCGCACCAGTCGCGTCGACAGGTGTTGAAGCTGGGCCAGCTCCACCTGCAATTTACCTTCGTGGGTGCGCGCCCGCTGGGCGAAGATATCCAGAATCAGGCCGGTGCGATCCAGCACTCGGCATTTGAACAGTTGTTCCAGATTACGCTCCTGCACCGGACTCAGCGCATGGTTGAACAGCACCACATCCGCCTGTTCCCGCTCCACGCAGGCGCGCACTTCCTCGGCCTTGCCGGTGCCGATAAAATAACGGGGATGCGGAGAACTGCGCGAACCGGTGATCGTGGCCACCGATTCCGCGCCGGCGGAAATCACCAGTTCGCGGAATTCACGCAGATCTTCACGGTTGAGTTCAGCAAACAGATCGAGATGAACGAGCACCGCCCGTTCACCCTTTTGTGGACGTTCAAACAAACAGCATTATCCTGAAACAGACAGACGTGGACACAGGTTTACATATTGCCTTTGTCAATATTATCGTGGCCATTAGTATCCGCCGTTGATAATTTAACATTACGCGCCGGCACCACCGTCGAAATGGCGTGCTTGTACACCATCTGGCTGACGGTGTTTTTCAGCAGAACCACGAACTGATCGAATGACTCAATCTGTCCGTGTAATTTGATGCCGTTTACTAAAAAGATCGAAACGGGAATACGCTCTTTTCTCAGTGCGTTTAAAAATGGATCTTGAAGGGATTGCCCTTTGCTCATAATTATTATCTCCGCAAAGTTATTGTCTAATGTCAGGCTCGTATTTAAAATGCAAACCGAAACCCTTGTTTTAATGTTGTTACTACTTAATAAACTTAAATTTTCTGCCGATTACTTCAGCGATCAGGTGGGCAGTCTATCACATCCGCTGCACTGTTTACCTAATTGGGTATGCAGGTAATCCAGCACGACATGACCGAGATCAGAATTCATGCTGTCAAAACAGCGCAAATCCTTTTCGGAACGCATCCAGGTGAACTGGCGTTTGGCCAGTTGCCGAGTCGCGATAATGCCTTTCTCGATTGCCTCAGTATAGTCTATTCTGCCCAATAAAAGTTCCCATACCTGCCGATAGCCTACCGCGCGAATAGCAGGCATGGACAGATCCAGATCGCCGCGCGCCATCAGCGCCTCCACTTCGGCTACCAGTCCCTGTTCCATCATCAGCCGAAACCGCAGTTCGATACGCTGATGCAACACACTTCGATCCCCCGGCGCAACCGCCAGTTTGATCAGCGGGTAAGGCAGGACCAATTTGTTTTTGTCCCGTTGCTGTAAAGCAGACAGCGGCTGGCCGGTCAATTCATAAACTTCAAGCGCGCGCTGGATTCGCTGGGGATCGTTGGGGTGAATGCGTTTGGCCGTAACCGGATCAATTTCAGCCAGTCGCTGATGCATGCCGCTCCAGCCGATTTGCTGCGCATCGGCTTCCAGCCTTTTGCGCAGTTCGGCATTGGCGGAGGGTAATTCGGACAGGCCGTATAACAGGGCGCGATAGTAAAGCATGGTGCCGCCGGTGAGCAACGGAATGCGCCCGGCCGCATGGATGGCTTCGATTTCACGCTGTGCATCGGCGCAAAACTCCGCCGCCGAATAGGCCTCGGCCGGATCGCGAATATCGATCAGGCGGTGTGGCGCGCGCGCCAGCGTGTCAGCATCGGGCTTGGCGGAACCGATGTCCATGCCGCGATAGACCATTACCGAATCGACGCTGATAATGTCCAGCGGCAAATGCTGCTGCAGCTCAATCGCCAGATCGGTCTTGCCCGAAGCGGTCGGCCCCATCAGCAACACCACCGGCGGCAAATCCCGCCGGCTTTGCGACGACTCAGTCATCATAAAGAAGCCTGCTCAGATCATCGCCGTCCAGTTCCCGCCAGATACCCTTTTCCAGTTCTGATCGCTGCGCCCACAGCCCGGCCAGCAGATCATCGACGTTATTATCCGTCAACGGCGCCGCCTGAGCCGCGCATTCATCCACCAAATCTGCTGTTTTATTCGTCAATGCGTTCAGCAGCGCGGGCAGGAACCGTTGAAAATCCAGCCCTCTGAGTAGCGCCGGCGCGCCGCGCAATTGCAGCATATCCGGCGCAGGCCGGCTCCATTCAAATCCCAGCGCGCGAAGTTGCGCCTCCCACCGATGCAAGGCCTGCAACTGGCCGTCATTCAATTCAAATAGCAGCGGAAACAACAACGGCTGGCTCACCGCACCATCCTCCAGACTGGTTTGCAGTTGTCGCTGCAACCACCAGCGTCGCGCCGCCGGCATATCGATCAAAATCAAACGACGTCCGGCCTGCGCCAGTAAATAGTCGTCCACCACCGCCAGCCGTTGCAGGCTGTCAATATCGGCTACGGGGGGATCGGCAACCGGAACCGCGGCGAGACTGCGCAGACGCTCATAGGCCCGCGTCGATGCCCGCCAACCCGGGCGGGGCGAATCCTGCCGAGCACGAACATAGGCCGGCGAAGCGGATTCCCGTAAGGCATTGCCTTCCGCCGGTTTCACCCGGGCCAACGCTGCAGGTGAATCTTCCACAAGCGCGGGCGCTTTTTCCTCCGTAAAAATCTGGTGCAGGCTATGGGCGAGAAAATCATGCACCTGCCGCGCTTCGCGAAAGCGCACCTCATGCTTGGTCGGGTGCACATTCACATCCACCTGCTTCGGATCCAGTTGCAGGTACAGCACCCAGCCCGGATGACGTCCGGGATAAATGCGATCCTCATAGGCCTGACGCAGAGCGTGATTCACCAGCCGGTCGCGAATAATGCGGCCATTGACAAAAAAATACTGTAAATCCGCCTGACTGCGGGCAGCCTCGGGCGGCAACACCCAGCCCCTCAATTGCAGTGAAGGCGAGCCGCTGCTGGCGGCCTCAATCCGTTGCGCCTGCTCAACGAAGGCCTTGCCGCACAGCCGGACAAGGCGGCGTTCCTGCGCCGCCAGATCCATCGCCACCGGCAGCTTGAAGACCTCCCGCCGGTTGTGACGAAAACGCCAGCCCACATCAAAACGACTCAACGCCATGCGTCGCACCACGTCTTCAAGATGCCGGTATTCGGTGCGTTCACTGCGCAGAAATTTACGCCGGGCGGGAATATTGTAAAAGAGATCGCGAGTTTCCACCGTCGTCCCCGGCGGATGCGACGCCGGTATCGGCTCCCCCGGCGGCTGATCCGCATCGCTGATTTGCAACCGCCAGGCCTGCTCCGATCCCTGCAGCCGGGAGGTCAGTTGCAAATGGCAAACCGAAGCAATACTCGCCAGCGCCTCGCCTCGAAACCCCATACTGATGATTGCTTCCAGATCGGCTAAAGAATGAATCTTACTGGTTGCATGGCGACTGACAGCCAGAGCTAATTCAGTGGCGGCGATCCCATGTCCGTCATCACGTATGGCAATACGCTTGATTCCCCCTCCTTCCACGTCTATATCTAATTGATGGGCGTCTGCATCCAGGCTGTTTTCCAGTAATTCCTTGAGGATCGAAGCCGGGCGCTCAACCACTTCCCCCGCCGCAATCTGGTTAGCCAGTTGACGGGAAAGTCGGCAAATAGAAGGGATGGATGACATCGGCATAGCTTAAAGCAATGTAGGAAAGGCGAAAACCTGTGATTGGCGTATAAATAAAAACATCGGTTTGGCCATTAAAATACCAACACTAAAAATATCTAAAGATGGCGTAAATTTCGACCGATATTCATGACAAGTGCGCACCTGTATTTTTGACTATCGCCTTTCTGCTCTACGATATTGTAAATAACCCTGCCAGATAAAATACGCTTTAAAATAATATGGAGAAAAACACATGAGCAACCTCGTCGTCAACGGCAATAATTTCAACCTCACTTTCGATGGCCGCCTGAATGAACTATCGGACTGGACGCCTGATATCGCCACTGCCATCGCCAGGGAAGAAGGTCTGAATCTAACCGATGCCCACTGGGACATCATTAATCTGATGCGTGATTATTATTTCACCTTCAATATCACACCCGTCACAAAACTCCTGAAACGGGAAATCGCTAAAAAACTGGGCGCTGAACGCGCCAGCGATGAAGCACTGGCCGGCCTGTTTCCCGGCGGCGTCCAGTATCAGGCAACCAAGATCGCCGGCATTCCCGTCCCCATGCTGGATTCCGAACTGGAGCAGGGCAGTCACATCAAAAAAACCAGCAGCAAACCTGCAACGCAACACTACAACGACAGTTTTGAATTCAAGGGTCAGCAGATCAAGGTCTATCCCAGTGGCAATCTGGTCAATCCGGAAGAATGGAATGAAGAACTGGCCGCCCATCTGGCGAAAAAAGAAGGCATCGAACTAAGCGACGCGCACTGGGTCGTGCTGCGCTATTTGCGTAAATTCTATTTCCAGTACGGCATCACGCCCATGGTGAAAATACTCATGAAACACATGGGCGAAGAGCTGGGCGAGGAAGTCAGCAACCGCGATGCGCTTTACCGCCTGTTCCCCGAAGGCCCTTCCCGACAGGGTTCCCGCATTGCCGGCCTGCCTTCACCACAGGGCTGCATCGACGGCTAGGCCCAACAGGCTCTCACACCAGCCCCTCTGTCAGTTCATCACTGGCAGAGGGGTTTTTTTCATGCGTAGGTACTTTAAGGATATAGGCAATTGTAGGTGCGGCTTCTACCCTTCGGGTGAAATGCCCGGCAGGATGCACAAGTGAGCCGCACAAAATGCTTAATCAGATACCACAGCACATATTATTCAAGCGCCGCTGTTCGCCTGAAGGCGAACCTACAGGTAGATAAACGCCTTAAGGAAGCTCTGATTAATTCCGCCGTTCGTGGTGAAGTCCTGAGCCTGACGAAGGGTCGAACCATGAACGCTAAGCATTGTAAAATCATAATGTTATATAGTTCACCCTTCGACAGGCTCAGGGCGAACGGAATTAATCAGAGCTTCCTTAA
>WFVC01000118.1 GCA_015491815.1 Gammaproteobacteria bacterium
TACCTACTGCAAGACCATCAATGCTGGTTTTTAATTCATTATCACTCATACTATTTTGCGATAACATCCTTCTAAATAGTTGTTCCTAATTCCAGTACACCTATGGAACAGCGGTAGAATTGTAGGTACGGCTTCTACCCTTCGGGTGCAGGTGAGCCGTATAGGTACGATTGAAATCACACCTGCAACAGACTCCGGTAATACATAGTGTACTGGGATTAGGAACACTTATTTAGTGGTCAATAAAAGTGGCCAGCCCCCAAGTATACTGACATCTGTCACAGCTATTTATATTAATCTCAATTATATTAATTTTTATTCTGACGCTATTTTTTCTTTAATATCACCTTCAGTCCGACCCATGGCTTCTTCTGCATCTTTATTCATGATTAAAATACTGATGCGCCGGTTTTTGGCGCTACGTGGATTTTTCTTGTCGAGTAATACTGATGAGGCCAGCCCGACAATGCGTCCCAGTTGATCGCTGGGCAAGCCGCCTTTTAACAATTCACGTCGCGCAGCATTGGCTCGATCAGCCGATAGCTCCCAGTTTGTGTAAGGTTTGCGGTAATCATTGCCATATCGATCTTCATATTCGATATAGCCTTTGGGAAAAGGCGTAGCATCGGTATGGCCGGTGATACTGACAAGATTAGGCACCTCCTGCACGATAATCTTGGACATCTTGCGCAAAATCACCTTGGTATAGGGTTTCAGCTCGGCCTTGCCCAGGGCAAACATCGGCCTGTTTTTCTTGTCAATGATTTGAATACGCAAACCATCCGGCGTCACTTCCAGCAATAGCTGATCCTTGAAGTTTTTTAGCTCCCGACTATTTTCGATCGCAGCCTTGAGTTTTTCCAGCAGTTTATCCAGACGTTTTTTATCTTCTTTTTTCTCAATTTCCTTCACCCTGTCCTGAGGCGACTTTTCAACTTCCGGCACTGGCGTCGGCGCGTGCTGTTCAGACTCCCTGCCGTCGCCTTTGGGAATATCCTTGGTGCCGCCAAGTTTAATCATGCTGGTGCTGGCGCCGCCGGGGCCTTTGATGCCGGAGGGATTTTTGAACCAGTCGGAAATCCCTTCACGCTGCAGTTCATCGGTGATGCCCAATAACCAGAGCAATAAAAAAAACGCCATCATGGCGGTAACAAAATCAGCGTAGGCCACCTTCCATGAGCCGCCGTGATGCCCGCCTCCACCCTTGACGATTTTCTTTTTGACTATCGGTTGTTTTTTGTCGTCGCCTGCCACTTTAATTCAAGCCTGTGCGTGGATTATTTCTTCATGTTTTTAATATGTTCTTCAAGCTCGAGGAAGCCGGGACGTAGATCGCTGAACAACGCCTTACGGCCAAACTCTACCGCAATCTGAGGCGTATAGCCGTTGAGCGTGGCCATGATGCAGATTTTTGCGCACTCGAATAATTTACCTTCTTCTTCGGCCTGCGCGGCCATGGCATTGGCCATGGGGCCGGCAAAACCATAGGCCAGCAAAATACCCAGGAATGTTCCCACCAGCGCCGCGCCTACATGCGCGCCCAACACTTCGGGCGGTTCGCTGATATAACCCATGGTGATCACCACGCCCATGACCGCGGCGACGATACCAAAACCGGGCAAACCATCGGACATGCTGGTCAATGCATGACTGGGACCTTCCGCTTCATGGTGATGCGTTTCCAGTTCCAGATCCATCAGGCTTTCCAGCTCAAAGGCGTTCATATTGCCCCCCACCATCAGGCGCAAATAATCACAGATAAAATCAATCAGATGATGATTTTTCAATAAGCCGGGATATTCCTTGAAAATCTCGCTTTCATGCGGCTCTTCTATATCTGCTTCCAGCGCCATCAGGCCTTCTTTACGCGCCTTACTGAATAACGAAAACATCAGGGAAAGCAGATCAAGGTAGGTCTGTTTATTGTACAGGTTGCCCTTGAACAGGCGACCAATGCCTTTACCCACGCCAAAAATAATTTTGGGCGGGTTTGAAATCACGAAGGCGCCAGTGGCGCCGCCAAGAATAATCAATAATTCAAAA
The DNA here is from genome assembly GCA_015491815.1 of Gammaproteobacteria bacterium. Lineage (GTDB taxonomy): Bacteria > Pseudomonadota > Gammaproteobacteria > UBA6429 > Thiohalophilaceae > JAADGZ01. The sequence goes on from WFVC01000118.1 coordinate 2,044, forward strand.
GGCTGATAAAGTGAGGCCAGATTACCATGCGACAGCACATAACCGCCAAAAACCGCACCCAGCACCATGACAAGACCGATCAATAATTTCATTGGAAAATCACATGTCCTTATAATTGTCTATTCATTGCAGGTGTGCTTATTTAATAGCCACGCGCCCGCTTTTATTCACTACTCTTATCGACGTCTGCTGCGAAAACCTTAAGCCCATCTGTAAAAATATTTGCCGCGCTGAAAATAAACCAGGCTGCAGCAAGCTCACGGGGTATTAGTGGCAGGTTCGCCTTCCCCCTGCGGGGACTACGAGGCAAACATGTGCGGCTGAAGCCGCACCTACGAGGGTGCTTCGCCGCCAAGCAGCGGGGGAAACCTAAAGGGATAAAAAATAATCCCCGCTGTTTCCGGTTACTTTATTAAACGCGACACCCTAAAGACAATGACGCGGCAACCGATATTAAGGGCAATGAATAATTTCACTCCCTTAGCCTGCCTTTTATTTGTCGGGACATGCTGATATGAATCTCAGTCTGGATGAATGGGTAAAACGTATCGGCCATAAACCCGTGCCGGTTCTTGAGGCCACGATCAGCGCCCTGCGTCAATACTGCGCGCTGGAAAATGCGCCGGTTTCAGATCTGGAAGAAGCGGTTGAACTGGATCCCGGACTGGTCATTCATTTGCTGAGACTGGGCAATGCAAAAACCTCCGGCTCACTCAGCACCGATATCACCACCATTCCTCAGGCCTTGATGATTCTCGGCATTGAACAGGTTAACGAGCTGCCGCAACGTCTGCCAAGCATCGAAAAAGCACTGAAGGATGCGGCCAGAATACGTCTGTTAAAAACCTTTTCCCGCGCCTATCATGCTGCGCGTCAGGCAACCCGCTGGGCGATTCAACGTCGGGACATGACCCCGGAAGAAGTCTTTGCCGCCACGCAACTGCATTTTCTCGGTGAAATGTATGTCGCCATGTATGCCCCCGGCCTGCTGGATCAGGTGGACAACATGCGCCGGGAAAAAAATATTGCCTCAGAAGAAGCCCAGTTCATTGTCCTGGGATTTACGCTGGATCAACTGACGGCAAAACTGGCGCGACTCTGGAAACTACCCGATCTTCTGCTTGAATCCCTGCATCCGGAGAATGCCAAATTTCCCCGCGCCTATGGCATTATGCTTGCGGTGCAACTGGCGCGCGGCGCCGCACTGGACTGGTATGGAGAAAAGACCTGTAATATTCAGGAACAGGCAGCGGAATGGCTGGAAACAGAACTGGATCAGCTTATCACCGGCACCCACATACTGGCCGTCGATGTCGCGCATGAATCTATTCCCTATGAAGTCGCGCCTGCGGCATTAGGACTCGCCTGCATCCCGCCCGCGCCCCCGGCAGAAAATGAAACGGATGAAACAGAAAGCAGCAACGACGATGATCACGACGCGGAAATTTGTCTCATGCCTCAGGTTCAGGCTTTAAAGCTTTTGCTGGGAATCCTCACGCAGAAAAAATTACCGACCGAAAACACCTATGAATTGATCAGCCATATTCTCAAAGGGCTGCATGATGGCATCGGACTCAACCGGGTCGTCTTTGCCCGGCTGGATACTGAAAACAAACAGCTCAGGGCGGAAAAAATCATCGGCGTTGATAATGATCCCCTGTTCAGTCGTTTTGCGATCAATCTGGATGCGCCGTACCTGTTCAGCCGGTTAATGGAAAAGTCACAGGCGGTGTTGATCAACGATCAAAACCGGACAAAGTTCTGGCCGCTGGTGCCGAAAGAATTTCAGAAACTGATCAACACCAACTCATTCATGGCTATGTCGTTCTTTGTGAATAATGAAGCGGTGGGACTCATTTATGCCGACCGGCACAACAGCGCCTGCCAGATAGATGAACGAAGTTATCATTATTTTAAAACAGCGTGTAAACACGCTGCTCAGGCGCTTCAGCGACTGCCGAAACTTGATTTTAGTCATCCTTGATGTAGGTACGATTTCAATCGTACCAGTACGGCTAAAGCCGTACCTACAGTTTCATCGCTGTTCCATAGGTGTGCAGGTATTCGGAACAGCTATTTAGTACGGCTTGATATAGGTACGGTTTCAACCGTACCAGTACGGCTGAAGCCGCACCTACATATTTTTTACGTCAGTACGCGCATTGAAGGCGCGGGACAGGGTGCTGCTGTTAACAAACTCCAGTTCGCCGCCAACCGGAATACCATGTGCGATGCGGGTGGCGCGAATATCCGGTCGAGACTCAATAATCCCGGCGATATAATGCGCGGTGGCTTCGCCTTCCGCAGTCGGGTTGGTCGCCAGAATCACTTCCTGAATTTCACCTTCATCCAGTCGCGCCGCCAGTTTGTCCAGCCCGATGTCGATCGGGCCGACGCCATCCAGCGGCGACAGGTGCCCCATGAGCACGAAGAACAGGCCTTTATAATCAGCGGCCTGTAATACCGCCTGCACGTCTACCGGCGACTCCACCACACACAACAGGCTGCGATCGCGTTTGTGGCTGGCGCAGAGTTCACAAACATCCTGTTCACTCAGGGTGCGACACTGGCGGCAATGGCCAATGCGTTCAACCGAATCCAGCAAGCTTGTCGCCAGCGATTTTGCCGCTTCGCGATCCCGTTGCAGCAAATGAAAGGCCATGCGCTGCGCGGACTTCGGACCGACTCCCGGCAGACAGCACAGCGCCTCGATCAACTGGCCAATAAGGGGACTGAACGACATCAATTAAAACGGCAGTTTCAATCCACCGGGTAGATTCATTCCCGCCGTCATGCCGGAGAATTTTTCCTGCGTGGTTGTTTCCACCTGACGCACAGCGTCATTCACCGCCGCCGCCAGCAGATCTTCCAGCATTTCCTTGTCATCCATAACGCTGTCGTCAATCTCAACTCGCTTAACGTCATGGCGACAGGTCATGACAACAGAAACCAGTCCACCGCCGGACTTGCCGGTGACTTCGATATTGGCCATTTCTTCCTGTGCTTTTTGCATATTGGCCTGCATCTGCTGAGCCTGCTTCATCAGATTACCAATTCCACCTTTCATAATAGTTACCTCGTCCAAAAATAATTTTAAAAAATGATCTCGCGGGATTTTAGTCCTGCGGCTGAATACTCTGTGGATTGACCGTTGCATCAAAGGCGTCAATCAATGAACGCACGTTCTCGTCATTTTCGATGCTCATCACCGCTTCCTGCTGGCGCTCCGCCTGCAACCGTTGCTGGCGTTGCGCCGGGGTTTCTGTTTCCGGCGCGCGCACCTCGATGTGCAGGTTTATCGGGCGGCCAAAGTAATGACTCAGCGCTTCCTGCATCTGTTTTTCCCGTTCAGGGTTTAACATGGGCGCACCGGTTTCATTCAGACACAAATAAATGGCATCCCCCTCCTGTCGACTCATCGCACAGTGCGCCGCCAGTTGCTGCAAAATACCGCTGAGATTCAGACCTTCAACGATCTGATGCCAGTCGCTTGCATTGCCCGGCTTTGAAACAGCTTGAGCCGCGACAGACGTTGACGCGCTCGTTTCTTCGATTCGCGGCTCGGCAACGGCGTTTGAAACCGGCGCAGGCTGAGAGGCTGAAGTAGTCCCTGCCGTTGAAGATGGCGCCGTTTTAACCGGTGGCGCATCCGCCGGCCGGAAAGCCAGCATCCGTAATAACACCATTTCCAGCCCGCCACGCGGCTCGGGCGACAAGGGCAAATCCCGGCGCCCCAGTAACGCGATCTGATAAAACAACTGCACGTCTTCTTTCGTCAGTGTTTCCGCCAGCGCCTGTAATGTCGCCTGCTCGCCCATGCTTTCATCCCAGGCCTCGGGGATCTGCTGCAATAGCGCAATATGCTGCAGGGTGGAAATCAGTTCGGCCAGCACCCCGGAAAAATCCGGCGCCTGTTCAGCCAGTTGCGCCACTTCGGCCATCAGCGCAGTGGCGTCCTGTTGCGCCAGCGCCTGTAAAATTCTAACAATATACTGGCTGTCGATCGTCCCCAGCATCGCGCGCACATCCGCATCGCCCACTTTACCGCCGCCAAAGGCGATAGCCTGATCCAGCAGACTTAAGGCGTCACGCATGCTGCCATCGGCGGCGCGCGCCAGTTGTTTCAGCGCCGCGGCCTCCGCTTCAATCGCTTCTTCACCCAGAATTTTTTGCAGATAATCCTGAATCCATTCCGGCGCCAGACGCCGCAGGTTGAACTGCAGACAGCGGGACAGAATCGTCACCGGCAATTTTTGCGGATCGGTGGTAGCCAGCAGAAATTTCACATGCGGCGGCGGTTCTTCCAGCGTTTTCAACAGCGCGTTGAAACTATGGTTGGAAAACATGTGAACTTCGTCGATAAGGTAGACTTTGTAACGCCCCCGGGTGGGCGCGTACTGCACATTGTCGAGCAGATCCCGGGTTTCATCGACCTTGGTGCGCGAGGCCGCATCCACTTCGATCAGATCAACAAAACGGCCTTCATCGATTTCCCGGCAGGCGGCGCATTCGCCGCAGGGATGGCTGCTGACGCCCTGTTCGCAGTTGAGAGATTTGGCCAGAATACGGGCGATAGTGGTTTTGCCCACGCCGCGCGTACCGGTAAACAGAAAGGCGTGATGCAGGCGATCTTCGTCCAGCGCGTGAATCAGGGCGCGCAGCACATGCTCCTGCCCGACCAGTTGCTCAAATGTCCGTGGCCGCCACTTGCGCGCCAGTACCTGATAGCTCATGTATCTCGCCGAGATTAAGTGACGAGGGACGAGTGACGAGGGACAAGGCCTAAATTTATAGACCTCGTCCCTCGTCCCTCGCCACTCGTCCCTGAAGATGGAGGCGGCTCATACCAGCTACACCCCGGCGCCCGAATCAACCGCTACCGTTGCTCCCTTCCGGGCCTGGCGGGGTTCACAGCCTATCGTCGCGAGGGAACCGATACAAGCCACAATTAAGTGGTCTATTTTACCTGATTCGGACTCAAGTATTCTATCTAATTTATTCTGAGCGCCTACACGCGACTCTGACTCTTTTTCTCCGCCCGTTTACGGCGTGAGGCTTTGGGATCGGCGATTAAAGGGCGGTAAATCTCCACCCGATCATGCTCGCGTAATGGCGTATCCGGTTTCGTAATTTTGCCAAAAATTCCTACTTTATTTTTCTTCAGATCGATTTCCGGAAAATGCTGCAAAATACCGGACTGTTCTATCGCCTGTTCCAGCGTGGTTCCCTTTTCGACATCGAGACCGATGATTTCCTGCACATCTTCCCGCGCATAGGCCACTTCCACATGAATTGTATTATCAGATTCAGCCATAGATCTCTTTCGCCCGCTTTACGAAAGCATCGACCAGGGTCGAGGCAATGAAGGTAAACACCTTACCAAAAGTTACCGAGAGTATTTTACTGGAAAACTCAAAATCCATTTCCAGCGTCACTTTGCTGGCCTGCCCGTCACCCAGCGGCTCGAAACGCCAGAGGCCGTACAAATGTCGGAACGGACCTTCGACCAGATGAATCTCGATACTCTGATTCTTCACCAGCCGGTTACGCGTAGTGAAGGATTTATGCAGGCCGCTGTGGGCAATTTCCAGACTGGCCCGGACTTCCTCCTCACTGCGTGAAATCTCTTCCGCCCGCCGGCACCAGGGTAAAAACTCGGCATAATGGGGGATATCATCAACCAGTTGATACATTTGCTCCGCACTGTATTCCACCAGCGCGCTTTTGGTAATCGTAGTCAAACCCTTGTCCTGTACAACTAAATAACTTCGATGGCGCGTAGAAAGACAATCATCACCGCAATCGGGGTAATGTAACGCACCAGAAAACGCCAGCTCATATAGGCCACGCCTTCGCCCAGTTCCAGCTCATCACGGCTGGCTTCGCACTTCATGATCCAGACCGAGAAAATGGCAATCAGAAAACCGCCCAGCGGCAACATGATATTGGAGGTGAGATAATCCAGCA
>WFVC01000119.1 GCA_015491815.1 Gammaproteobacteria bacterium
TCGAAGACCGGCACATTATTCTGGTCGATGATGTGCTGCACACCGGACGCACCATCCGCGCCGCCTTAAATGAAATTTTCGACTATGGTCGACCGGCTTCGGTCAGCCTCGCGGTGCTGGTGCAGCGCAGCGGTCAGGAACTGCCTGTCTGCGCCGATGTGCGCGGCATGCACATGGATCTCGGCGCTGACGAGCACGTCAAACTCACCGGCCCCGATCCCCTTGCTCTGCAAATTCAAACCACGGAGGCTCCCACCGGCACATGATGCGTCAGGATATTCAATTTGATAAACAGGGCCGTCTGCGCCACTTCCTCACCACCGAGGGACTTTCGCGTCAGACCCTGACCGAGATCCTCGACCATGCTGAAAACTTTGCTTCCGTCATCAACAAGCCGGTAAAAAAAGCCCCGCTGTTGCGCGGCAAAACCATCGCCAACCTGTTCTTTGAAGCCAGCACCCGCACCCGCACCACCTTTGAATTAGCCGCCAAACGCCTGTCCGCCGACGTCATCAATATCAACATCCAGACCTCGGCCACCAAAAAAGGCGAAAGCCTGCTCGACATGCTGCGCAATCTGGAAGCCATGCACTGCGACATGTTCATCGTCCGCCACATGCAAAGCGGCGCGGCGCATTTCATCGCTGAACACGTGGCCCCGCATATCAGCGTGATCAATGCCGGCGATGGCAGCCATGCCCATCCCACCCAGGCCATGCTCGACATGTTCACCATTCGCCGCCACAAACCGGACTTTACCTCCCTACGCGTGGCCATCATCGGCGACATCATGCACTCGCGGGTGGCGCGCTCGCAGATTCACGCGCTGAATATTCTCGGCGTGCCCGATGTGCGTGTGATTGGCCCGCACACCTTAATCCCGCCGCAGGCCGAACAACTGGGCGTGCACGTATTTCATCAGATGGAACAGGGGCTGCGCGATGTGGATGTGGTGATCATGTTGCGCCTGCAGCGCGAACGCATGGAGGGCGCGCTGCTGCCCAGCGAAGATGAATATTTCCGCTGTTACGGTCTGACTCCGGAAAAACTGGCGCTGGCCAGAGAGGACGCCATCGTCATGCATCCCGGCCCCATTAATCGCGGCGTGGAAATCGACTCGGCGGTCGCCGACGGGCCGCAGTCGGTAATACTCGAACAGGTGACCAACGGACTGGCGGTACGCATGGCGGTCATGTCCCTGATCCTCGGACGCGGCAACACTGACAGCGAGGTGAGCCCATGAGCCGCATTCTGATCGCCAACGGCCACCTCATCGACCCGGCCAACGACATCGATAAAACCGCCGATCTTGCAATTGCCGATGGCCGCATCCTCGCCTGCGGCGAGATTCCCGCCGACTTCCACGCCGAGCAAACCATTGACGCCCGCGACCAGATTGTCTGCCCCGGCCTCATCGATCTCGCCGCCCGCCTGCGCGAACCCGGAGCCGAGCACAAGGGCAGCATCGCCTCGGAAACCCGCGCCGCCGCCGCCGCCGGGATTACCACGCTTTGCGTGCCGCCGGATACAGATCCGATTATCGACAACCCGGCGGTGTCCGAACTGATTCATCAGAAAGCCGAAGCCGCCGGCTTCGCCCGGGTGGTCACCCTCGGCGCGCTGACCCAGCAGTTAAACGGTGAACAACTGGCCGAGATGGTCAAGCTGCAACAGGACGGCGGCTGCGTCGGGATCAGCAACGCCCGCCGCCCCGTTAAAAATAATTTAATCATGCGCCGGGCGATGGAGTACGCCGCCAGTTGTGGGCTGACGGTTTTCCTGCACGCCGACGATCCCGGTCTTTCCGGTCAGGGCTGCGTACACGAAGGCGGCATCAGCACCCGCCTCGGCCTGCCCGGGATTCCCGAATCCGCCGAAACCGTGGCGGTCGCGCGCGAACTCATGCTGATTGAACAAACCGGCGTGCGCGCCCACTTCTGCCAGATTTCCTGTGCCCACTCGGTGCAGATGATCGCCCGCGCCCAGCACGACGGTCTGCCGGTCAGCATGGATGTCGCCGCGCACCAGCTCCACCTGACGGATATGGATGTGGGCTATTTCAACAGCCAGTGCCACCTCCTGCCGCCCCTGCGCAGCCAGCGGGATCGCGACGCCCTGCGCAACGGTCTCGGCAACAGGAACATCAGCGCGATTTGCTCGGACCATCAGCCCCATGATGCAGACGCCAAGCTCGCGCCCTTTGCGGAAACCGAAGCCGGCATCTCGGCGCTGGAAACCCTGCTGCCCCTGTCGCTGCGATTAGTCGACGATGGCGTTTTATCCCTGTCCGAAATGATCGCCACACTCACTATCGAACCGGCGCGTATTCTTGGTCTTCCTTCCGGTCAGCTTGGCGTCGGTGGTTGCGCCGATATCTGTATTTTTGATCCCCTTCAGCACTGGACGGTGGAACCGGAAAAATTTATCAGTAACGGTAAAAACTCCGCTTTCGGCGGCTGGGAACTCAAGGGCAGAGTGACCCACACCATGCTGAATGGTCGCCTCGTTTATCCATACTAAAACTATACAGCCCGGAAACTTGTCTGATTTGTGACCGGCTCCCCGTCCGAACTTGATCCGCTTCTCGCTTTTGCCTGAGAGCGGCAGGCTCGGCCTGAAGCTTCAACACTAGACTTAATAAGCGTACTGGTTTTACCACCCAAGCTTATGGAGATCTATTATGAACGCCTTACACACAACCGAACTCAATTCTTTTTATCACTACCCGCAACTGGAGCTCGACTATACCGCCAGGCAGGAAACGCTCTGGTGTTATATGGCTCCTCAACCCCGTCCCTGTTTCAACCCCGTTCTGCTGGACAGCATCCGTCAGTTACAGAATGCCCTCGATGAATCCGGCGGCGCCATCGCCCCCGCTAATGACCATCATATTCGTTATCTGGTGCTCGCCTCAAAAGCGCCGGGCGTCTTTAATCTGGGCGGCGATCTGGATCTTTTCCAGTCTTTGATCGCGCGAAAAGATCGCGCCGGCCTGCAGGCCTACGCCCACGCCTGTATCGACGTTCTGTTTCACACCATCAACATGAGCACCTCCATCACCACAATTTCGCTGGTGCAGGGCAAGGCGCTGGGCGGGGGCTTTGAGGCGGCGCTGTCCAGCTCGATACTGGTTGCCGAACGCTCCGCCGAACTGGGCCTGCCGGAAATTCTGTTCAACCTGTTTCCGGGTATGGGCGCCTACAGCCTGCTGGCCCGGCGCATCGGCCCGCGACTGGCGGAACGCCTGATCACCAGCGGCAAACTTTATGGCGCGGAAGAACTTTATGAAATGGGGGTGGTGGATATTCTGGCCGAAGACGGACATGGCCATGAGACGGTGGAAAAAACCATTCGCCAGCACCAGCGAAACCGCAACGGCCTGCAGGCCATTCAACGGGTGCGCCAGTTTTATGATCCCCTCAGCTTTGCCGAGCTATCCGGGATCACCGATATCTGGGTGGATGCCGCCTGTCGTCTGAGTCCGCGAGATCTGCGCATGATGAACAAGCTGGTCAACGCACAGAATCATTTACAAACCCACCCCATCGTCACCGCCGCCTGAATGTGTTTGCTGGTGTCGGCGTCAACGTGTTGATTCCGACACCGGCTGCACAGTCTGATATACTGGCGCGCATATGAATGCTCACCGCGATACCATTTTTGTTGAAGACGCCGAGATTCTGAGCCATGCCCATTGCGCGGGCGATCAGCATATTCTGCGTCTGCGCGCGCCCGAGGTTGCCCATCACGCCCGGCCCGGCAGTTTTGTGCATCTTCATTGCGATCCCCAACGCCCCCTGCGCCGTCCCATTTCCATCATGCGCGCGGATGCCGGCGCCGGTGAAATCGAACTGCTGTACAAAGTCTTTGGTGACGGCACCCGCCTGTTGTCACAGCGCAATGTGGGGGAGGCGCTGAACCTGATGGGTCCGATTGGCAAACCCTTCGAGCTGCATCCTGAGTACTCACGACCGCTATTGATCGGCGGGGGGGTCGGCATGCCGCCGATGATTTTTATCGCGGATGCCGCGCGCCGGCAAAAAGATCGCTACTCCCCGTTTGTGATTCTGGGATCGGAAGTCCCCTTCCCGTTTACCAGCAAGCCTTCGGAAATTTTAATTCCCGGCCTGCCCGATGGGGTCATCGCCAGCATGCCCCTGCTTGAAGACTGGAACATTCCCGCCCGCCTCACCAGCACCCGGAGCTATCCCGGTTGTCACGAAGGCTATGTCACCGATCTGGCCCGCCTCTGGCTGGACAGCCTGGATGATAATGAACGCGGCAAGGTGGAAATTTTTTCCTGCGGCCCCCATCCCATGCTCGAAGCGGTAGCGCAACTGGCCAAAGACTATGCCCTGCCCGCGCAGGTCTCACTGGAAGAATTCATGGCCTGTGGCGTCGGCGGCTGCGCCGGTTGCGTGGTCAAAATTGAAACGGCCAATGGCCCGGCGATGAAACGAGTCTGTGTCGATGGGCCGGTGTTTGATGCCGCGCAGGTATTTGCCTGACTCAGTATTCCGCGTGAATGGGCAGCGGCATAAAAAAACCGGAGTCAATGCTCCGGTTTTTTATTTCCAAAGTGACGATGCTTTACAACACCAGATTCATCATCAACATCATCACGATCAAAAATAGCACGGTCATCACCCCACCGGCTTTCATGAAGTCCGGCACTCGATAACCCGCCGGACCCATGATCAGGGCGTTCACCTGATGCGTCGGGATCAGGAACGAGTTGGAAGTGGCGATCGCCACGGTCAGGGCATAAATCGCCGGATCCGCGCCCACCTGAATCGCGACATTCACCGCCAGCGGCACCAGCAATACGGTGGCGCCGACATTCGACATCACCAGAGTGAAGAAGGTCGCCAGCGCGGCAATCGAGGCCTGAATCACCCAGGGTTCAGCGCCCCCCACCAGACCCACTACCTGTTCGGCGATCCACTTGGCGGTGCCGCTGGTTTCCACCGCCAGTCCAAGCGGAATCAATGAGGCCAGCAGGAACACGGTTTTCCAGCTCACCGCTTCATAAGCTTCGTCAATACTTAAGACTCCCGAGAGCACCATTCCCATCGCCCCGGTCAGCAGGGCGACGGATAAACGCAGATCGGTGAACAGCACCATGCACAGGGCAATACTGAAAAACAGCAGGGCATAACCAATCTTGTGCGGGCGCAGATCTTCATGCGGATATTCGGTAGTCACCACCACGAAGTTACGATCATTTTCCAGACGCGATAGGGCGTCCCAACTGGTATGCACCACCAGCGTATCGCCCGCCTGCAGCGGCATATCGCGAATGCCATCCCCTTCGCGCAGGGTTTCACCACCCCGATGCATACTCACCATGGCGATGCCATAGGTTTTACGCATCCAGACATCGCGCGCGCTTTTACCAATCAGTTTGGAGCCGGGGGGAATCACGACCTCGGCAATACCGGCCTTGGTCGCCGCCAGTGATTCTGAAAATGTATCCAGACTCTCGCGCAACTCCAGCCCATATTCCTCAACCAGGCGTTTGACATTTTTGGGCGCGGCAAGGATGCCAAGAACCGTACCAGCCTCAATACCCACGTCTCGCGCCAGACCACCGGGACCGATACGTAGATCGTCATTACCGCGCAGGGCGGCGATCACCCGGATGCGATGGCTGTGCTCGATGTCATCCAGCAGTTTACCCACCATCGGACTATCATCCGGCACCACCACTTCATACATGTCATAGTCGAAACCATAGACATCACGAAAATAGCTCATGGTATGCGTGGCGCTTGTGCCATTGGCATCGTCTTTGGCCTGAGCCGGCAGAACAAAGCGTCCGGCAAGAATAAAATAAAGAATGCCGGTCGCAACCAGCGCCAGACCAATGGGGGTCACGGAAAACAGCCCCCAGGTTTCCATCTGCTGATCAGCCGGCAGGGCCTTATTAGAAGTCAGAATTAAATCATTCAATAAGATTAACGGACTGGAGCCAACCATGGTGACCGTGCCGCCGAGGATGGCGCAAAAACCCATGGGCATGAGCAGACGCGACATCGGCAAGCCGGAACGGGCGGAAATGCGACTGACCACCGGCAGAAACAGGGCGGCCGCGCCAACGTTCTGCATAAATGAAGAAATAATCGCTACGGTGCCGGAAATAATCGGGATGATACGCGTTTCTGAGCTGCCCCCTGACTTGAGAATGAACGCCGCCACCTTGCTCATAATCCCGGTGCGATCCAGCCCGGCGCCGATAATCATCACCGCAATAATCGACATCACCGCATTACTGGCGAAACCATCGAACAGGTGCCGGGTGTCCACCAGTCCCGCTTCCAGTCCCATGATGGGCGCAAACAGGGAGGTAATCCCGAGCAGCACCATAATACTGATAGCCGCCACATCGACACCCACGATCTCAAATACAAACAGGTAGATAGTCAGAAAAAGCAGGGCGGTCACCCAGGCGATTTCTGTGCTGGGCACGGCGCTGGCGGTAAAAGCCGCCGCAAGAACAAAAATAACCGCCGCAATCAGACGTTTCGTAGTTTCGCTACTCACAAAGAGACTCCAGGTAAATTAAGCGGAAAAAGCCGGTAAGCTATTGAAAACCTGTCCTAATAGGCATGCAATTCTGCCAAAAAAGACAAAATTATTACATTTGTTAATGTTAAAGGCGCGTATGTTAAGATTTTGCAAAAATAAATCAAGCTTTCATTTGCCTGTTTTCAGGTAAATTTCCCACTGCAGAATTTATTTAGCTGCGCCAGAAGGCCGGATGCAGTAATACCAGCACCGTGAAAATCTCCAGCCGGCCCATCAACATTGCGACGATCGCCACCAGCTTGGCTTCGCTGCTGATATGCGCAAAGGTTTGCGCCACCTCACCCAGACCGGGACCAAGATTATTCATGCAGGTGGCAATCGCAGAAAAAGCCGACAGCTGATCCAGTCCACACATCATAATCAGCAACATCAGGCCGACAAAGGTCAGCACATACACGGCGAAAAATCCCCAGACAGCCTGCAGCGTTTCTTCCCGCACCTGACGTCCGCCTATCTTGATGGGGAAAATGCCCCGCGCATGTATCAATAGTTTCAGCTCCCTAAAACCCAACTTGGCCAGCAATATCACCCGCATCACTTTCATGCCACCGGCGGTGGAACCGCCACAGCCGCCGATAAAGCTGCTGAAGATCAGCAGCGCCGGCAAAAAAATCGGCCAGACTGAAAAATCATCCAGCCCAAACCCGGTGCTGGTGATCACTGAAACCACTTCAAAGCCGGCCTCGCGCGTCGCCACAAACAGATCCGGCATCTGCCCCGAGAGGCGCAAACTCAAACTGGTGATCGCAATCAAACCCAGCACCAGTAGTAAAAACACCCGCACTTCCGGATCCCGAAAATAATCACGTAAACTAAAATGCCGCAGAGCCAGAAAGTGGACGCTGAAATTGATCCCGCCCATGAGCATGAACACCACTGCCACGCCTTCCACCGCCACGCTATTGAACCAGGCCAGACTGGCGTCATGCGTGGAAAAGCCGCCGGTAGAGACGGTTGCCAGACTGTGACTGATGGCGTCGAAAGGCGACATGCCGGCGTACCAGTAAGCCAGCGCACAGGCCAGTGTCAGCCCCAGGTATAAGGCCCAGAGAGAACGCGCGGTCGAAGCCAGTCGCGGGGTCATTTTTTCTTCTTTCATCGGCCCCGGGGCTTCGGCGCGATACACCGACATGCCGCCAATGCCCAGCATTGGCATTACCGCCACCGCCAGCACGATCAAGCCCATACCGCCGAACCATTGCAGTTCCTGACGATAAAAAAGCAGTGAGGGCGGTCGATCATCGAGGCCGGATATCACCGTCGCCCCGGTAGTGGTCAAGCCGGATACCGACTCAAACAGGGCGTCAATAAAAGAAAGGTTCATCCCAAAATAAAAAGGCGCGACGCCGAGCAAACTCAGCAAAACCCAGAAAATCACGACAATGAAAAAACCATCACGCCGACGCAGCTGATAACGCCGGTGACGAAAAGGCAACCAGAGCAGGAAACCGCAGAGCAACATCACGGCGAAATCTGTCAGCAGACGTCCGGCTTCGCCATCGTTATACCAGAGCGACACCAGCAGCGGCGCCAGCATCGTTAAACTAAACGCCATGCACAGAAAACCGGTGATCTGGATAACTGTTTTACTGCGCCTGCCCACACTATGACTCCCGGGAAACAAGGAAAACCATACTGAATGTATGAAGTTTAAGATTACGCGAAAAGCAAAAAAGACGGTTAATTCTGGCGGGCTTTTTAATCATCGCTTGAGCCGGATCAAAGATAGACCGGGTTCAGGAAAAACACAAACGAATACGGGTGCCCTGACCTTTACTGCTGTCAATTTCAATATTCCAGCCATAACGCTGACAAATACGCCGAACCAGTGACAGACCAATCCCCTCACCTCCCGGCTGTTCGCTGTAATAAGGTTCAAACACCCGCTGCAAACCCGCATGCGAAATCCCGACGCCGGTATCCTCGATTTCCACATGATCCCGTTCCAGTATCACCTGCACATAACCCTGTTCCACATAGGAATAGGCATTGCGCACCAGATTCGCCAGCACCACGCGCAGCAGGCTGCATTCGACCTGTATCTGCGGCTGTTCATGGATCTCAAAGCGAACCTCGACCGGCTTATGCGCCAACAAATAATGATGACTTTGCAGCACTTGCGCAAGAATCTCACCCACCTCACAGGCTGTCGAAGTTAAATCATCTTCTCGTTCTCGCGCCAGCAGCAACAAAGCCGAACTCAGTTCGGTCGCCTCTTTCACCGCCCGGGCAATGCGCTCCACCCGCTTGCGCCGCGCCGCATCCATTTGCGTATCCGCCAACAGCACTTCCGCCGCGCCCTGAATCACCGCCAGAGGCGTACGCAGCTCATGGCTAACATCTGAGGTAAAAGCGCGTTCGCGTTTAATAAACTCGGACAGACGCTGAAGATAATCATCGAAGTCCCGCGCCAGCTCGCCAACCTCATCTTCAGGAAAATCAGCCGCCAGCGGCGCCAGCAATTGCGCCTTCGGACGCAACTCGCTTACCCGCCGCGCCAGTTCCACCACCGGTGAAATGACCCGCCCGGCCATCCAGAAACCCAGTAGCGCTGAAAGCCCCATCATAATCAGCACACCGGCGACCAGATAAAAACGAAACTGCTGTTCCCGCTGGCGAATCTGCGTATCTTTATATAGCACCACAAAACGTCGTCCCGCCTGTTCCCGCACCTCTGCATAGTAATTTTTATTTTTGATAGAAACCTGTTGCAGGCCCGGTTGCAACTGACGCAGAACCGCGGGGATTTCATCAGCAACGGCGCTAATGACAAAGGTATGCAGCGCTGTGCTGCTCGGAGGCGGAGTCTCGGGATCCTGCGCGAAACGCAGCATGTAGTCTTCCAACTCAGTGGACAGGGTCTCGGCGATCAGGCGCTTCTCCATATCATGCATGAGCACATACAGTCCACCGGCGATCACCAGACTCACCAGCGTGCCAAGAAAGGCAAAAGCAAAAGCGACTCGGTAGCGGAGGCTAGTCCTGAATTTCATCCGGCGCGACCAGTTGATAGCCGATGCCGTGAACGGTGCGAATCAGCGCCTGGGCAAAGGGCCGATCGACGGCGGAACGCAACACGGACATATGCGCGCGCAAGGCGTCGCTATCCGGGCGGGTGTTGCCCCAGATCCGCCGCTCAATTTCCTTGCGCGGAATCACTCGGGGCGACTGTCGCAATAACAGGGTGAGGATTTTCAGGGGAATCGGCGGCAGGCTAATCTGCTGACCGGCGCGCTCCAGTTGCAGACTGGCCGGATCGAAAGATAAATCCGCAATGCGAATAACTTCACGCGACTGCTCACCTCGCGCCCGGCGCACCATCGCCTGCAGGCGCACATCCAGTTCCTGCATAGCGAACGGCTTAATCATATAATCATCAGCGCCATGCGCAAAACCTTCCAGCTTGTCATCCAGCGTATCCCTCGCGGTAAGCATCAATACCGGCAGATCGCGCCCGGCGTCACGCAGACGCGAACAGACTTCCAGCCCGTCCATGCCCGGTAGCATTAGATCCAGCACGATCGCATCGTAATCATTCTCCAGCGCGAACTGCAGCCCGCTTTTTGCATCATAGGCGGCATCCACTACATAGCCCTGCAACTCCAGATAATCATACAGGTTGGCGACCAGATCCGGGTTATCTTCGATAATTAGAATATACATGCCAGCTCCACCTGCCTGTATTCAGGACTTATTCTTTACATTCATGGAATATGCGCTTGGTGCAGGTCTTGCAAATCTCATGATCCAGTTTCTGATATATGCCCGTAATCGCTGCCTGCTTCGACTGAAACACATGGTTCGGGCCGATAATATCCAGCGCGCCACATTTTTCCAGTGAATCCCAGAGTCCCTGTTTAATATTGATAAGGTACAGATTGCCGCCGCGCGCCTGTCGCGCCTGCGCTTCCTTGGCCAATGCGTCCGCCCCCTGGATATCAGCAAAATTTATCCCCTGACAGACGATCGCCAGATGCTTCTGTTCCGGGCTTTGCGTTTCAAGTTCTGCAAAGACTTCCTGCACATGATTAACCGAACCAAAAAACAGTGAGCCATCAATACGCAAAATACGCAACTGTGGACACTGAGGCAAACTCGGATCGCTGGAAAAAGCCTGTTTGGGCAGGCGGGGATCGGGTGTGCGAGTCACGATGCGCGGTTTTGCAACCCGCATCAGATACAGCACCAATGACAGCATCACCCCGGCGAAAATCGCAACTTCCAGCTCAAGGAACAGCGCGCCAAAGAAGGTCACGGCCAGAATGCCGGTTTCACGTCGACTGCTTTTTAACACATGTTTGATTTCATGAAAATCAATCAGCCCCCACGCCACCAGAAACAGAATACCGGCCATCGCGGCATTCGGCAGATAGGCGGCCAACGGCCCCACCAGCACCACGATGACAATCAAAAAAGAACCGGCGAAAACTGCCGCCAGTGGCGTCTTCGCCCCAGCCTGAAAATTCAGCCCGCTACGGTTAAAGGAACCGGTGGCGACATAACCGGAGAAAAAACTGCCGGCGATATTCGATAGCCCCTGACCGATGAACTCCTGATTGCCGTCAATGCGCTGACCGCTACGCATCGCCAGTGAACGACCGATAGACACCGCCTCGGTCAGGGCAAACAGCGTCACCGCCAGCGCTGAAGTCGACAGATTCTTAATCGTATCCAGATTGAGTTCCGGCGCCGATAGCGGTGGCAAGGTATCCGGCAGCGCACCCACCGAAGTAATGCCGGTTACCTCAATCCCGTACATGCGGTTTAACACCAACGCCGCCAGACTGCCCAGCACCATCGATGCTATCAGATACGGTATTTTGGGAACCCAGCGTTTTACCGCAATCCCCGAGAGCAGCGTAATCAAAGCCACGCCGGTAATATAGGGATTGATGTCACCGATCTGGGTCCAAAAAGAATGGAGAATTTCAGGAAGATGCGCGCCGCGCGGGATCTCAACGCCAAAAAAGTTTTTCAACTGTTTGCTGGCAATCAGGATCGCCGCACCGGCGGTAAATCCAACGATCACCGAATGAGAAATAAAATTCACCAGCGCGCCCATGCGCGCGAGACCCAGCCCCAGTTCAAACACCCCGACCATAAAGGTTAGCGTTAAGGCCAGAGCAACATACTCAGCTGAACCAGGTTCAGCATATACGCTAAGAGCGGAAAACAGCACAATCGACGCCGCCGTCGTCGGCCCTGAAACCAGATGATGGGATGAACCGAACAGCGCTGCGATTACCGCCGGCACCATGCCCGCATACAGGCCATATTCCGGCGGCATCCCGGCAATGGTTGCAAACGCCACACCCTGCGGCAAGACTACGATCGCGCCGGTCAGCCCGGCGATAAAATCACTTTTCAGGTTGCGCGGAGTAACCATCTGCCGCCAGAGTAAAAAGGGAAAGAGCCTGAAATACCATTCTGATTGTGTGACTTTAATTGCATTCATAATCTAAACTGTCTCCGTCATTTGAATAGTTTCCGCCGCCCGCTAAAAGCAGCCTCTTCGCCGTGGCTAATCATCAATAACCGGCAAAGCACAAAAGCATATAAGACCCAGAACCCTTCCAAACGAATGGATCCAGATAAATTAACTCATTGGAATTTCCCGACCACTTCGAGAAAAAGATGGTCGACTATATTACGGCGAGCATACAAGCTATACGGATAGTAGAAATCCAGTCTGTACCGCAATATTTATATGCGAAAATTCTAATCTAACAAGGATTAAGATTATGCAAAGCCCATCATTTAGCACAGATAGTTTAGCCCACCTGAACCTCTGACGCCTGCCCAATCACCGGTTTTCTCGCATTAAAGAAAATAACGTATACAGACATCAGCAACAGCGCAGATACGATTTTTCAGCAGTTATCAATGAGCAGAGGATCCTGCGGTTCAGCTTTTGCCTCAGAAGCTTTCTGCAACATAACCACCATCCTTAAGCTTAAGCGCAACCAGCTTGTCTGAAATGTAAAAAGTCATCCGGGATACGCCAATCTGCAGGACGCCAGGGGTCATGCAAATTTAAAATTCTTCGGTTTCCTGAATGGTCACGCCTTCGAGTCCGGAAGTCATCGCATCAACATCACCACCTCGGGTTTCACCCAGCTTAATCATCAGCCGCAGTTCATTGGCGGAATCGGCATGATTAATGGCGTCCTCATAAGTGATGTCCCCGGCTCGATAGAGGTCAAACAAGGCCTGATCGAAAGTCTGCATGCCCATCTGCCGGGATTTGGCCATCAGCTCTTTCATCTTGTGAACTTCGCCCTTGCGGATTAGATCTGACATCAAAGGGGAATTGATCATCACCTCGCCACATAGCACCCGTCCCTGCCCGTCCGGAACCGGGATGAGTTGCTGGGCGACAATGGCTTTCATATTCAGTGATAAATCCAGCAATAGCTGGTTGCGCCGATCTTCGGGGAAGAAGTTGATAATGCGATCCATCGCCTGATTGGCGTTATTAGCGTGCAGGGTGGCCAGACACAGGTGGCCGGTCTCCGCAAAGGCAATCGCATGATCCATGGTTTCACGGGTTCGAATCTCACCGATGAGTATCACATCCGGCGCCTGTCGCAGCGTGTTTTTCAGGGCGACTTCATAACTTTCCGTATCCAGTCCCACTTCGCGCTGGGTCACGATACAGCCGGCATGATTATGAATATATTCAATCGGATCTTCGATGGTAATAATATGGCCGGTGCTGTTTTTATTGCGATAGCCGATCACTGCCGCCAGCGAGGTCGACTTACCCGAGCCGGTTGCGCCGACGAAGATCACCAATCCGCGTTTGGTCATCGCCAGCTCTTTAAGCACCAGTGGCAGGCGTAGTTCCTCAATCGTTGGAATAACGGTTTCAATTTTGCGTAAAACCATGCCGGCATGACTGCGCTGGCAAAAAGCGCTAACCCGGAAACGACCAATGCCTGAAGCCGAGATGGCGTAATTACATTCGTTATGCCGTTCAAATTCTTCCCGCTGCGCCGGACTCATAATGCTGGTCACAATTTCCAGCGCCTGCGCCGGGGTCAGAGTCGCCTGCGTCACCGGGGTAATCTTGCCGTTAATTTTCAGACTCGGCGCAACGCCTGCGGTAATAAATAAATCCGATGCATTTTTATGCACCATTAATTTTAGTAACGAATCAAAATCCATGTTGGCTATCCTTCAAAAATTTTCTGAACCCTGCTGGCCCAACTTGTCGTCAATAGTATTGGGCATCGCTCTGCCTGACCCGCCCCTTTTCGCCTGTATCCTGTATCTTTTATCCGCTTAGTTAAACGCATCCTTATTCGCCGCACGGGATTTCGCTTCCTGCTTGCTGACGATGCCGCGCGCCACCAGATCCTGCAGACATTGATCTAGCGTCTGCATGCCCTGCGCCTGTCCGGTCTGAATCGCGGAATACATTTGCGCAACCTTGTCTTCACGAATCAGGTTGCGGATAGCGGGGGTGCCCACCATGATTTCATGCGCCGCAACACGACCGCCGCCAATTTTTTTCAACAGGGTTTGCGCAATAACCGCGCGCAGCGATTCCGACAACATGGAACGCACCATGCCTTTTTCCGCCGCCGGGAACACGTCGATAATACGATCGATGGTTTTCGCCGCCGACGTCGTATGCAGGGTGCCAAAAACAAGATGACCGGTTTCCGCTGCGGTTAGCGCCAGACGAATGGTTTCCAGATCGCGCATTTCACCCACCAGAATAATATCGGGATCTTCACGCAATGCAGAGCGCAGCGCTTCGGAGAAGCCCAGCGTATCACGATGCACTTCACGCTGATTGACCAGACATTTTTTACTCTGGTGTACGAATTCGATGGGATCCTCGATGGTCAGAATATGACCGTATTCGCTGTCATTCTTGTAATCGATCATGCCCGCCAGAGTCGTCGATTTACCGGAACCGGTAGGCCCGGTAACCAGCACGATGCCGCGCGGGGTATCGGCGATCTCCTTGAATACCGCCGGCGCATTGAGATCTTCAAGGGTTAGAATCTTCGAGGGAATCGTACGAAATACCGCGCCGGCGCCACGATTATGATTAAACGCATTAACACGAAAGCGCGCCAGATCAGGAATCTCGAAGGAAAAATCCGTTTCATAGAATTCTTCAAAATCCTTTCGCTGCTTGTCATTCATGATGTCGTACACCAGTGAATGCACCATTTTGTGCTCCAGCACCGGAACATTAATTCGACGCACATCCCCATCCACGCGAATCATGGGCGGCAGTCCCGCTGACAAATGCAAATCGGAAGCGCCATTTTTGACGCTAAAAGCCAGTAGTTCGGTAATATCCATGCAGAATTCCTGAGTCAATCGTAAGCGTTGAGAACCATAACCGGTTTATAATGTGTGAATTATATCGGTCAATGTTTGCCGATTCTTGAACGGATAAGCGGTTCCCTAAATAAATTATTTTTTTACGGCACAGAACCTTAAATAACGATTACGATGAATACCATAGCCCAACGGCTGGCGCAAATTCAGGCGCGGATCAGGCAGGCGGAACAGCGTTATCGACGCGAACCCGGCTCGGTCAAACTGCTGGCGGTCAGTAAAACCCGGCCGCTCGCCGATCTGCAAACCCTGCAGGCGCTGGGCCAACGCTGTTTTGCTGAAAATTATCTGCAGGATGCGCTGCCCAAAATCGCCGAACTGGGCGAACAGGTAGAATGGCATTTTATCGGCCCCCTGCAGTCCAATAAAACCCGGCCGGTCGCCGAACACTTCCACTGGCTGCATAGTCTGGAACGTCTGAAAATCGCCCGCCGCCTGAACCAGCAACGTCCCGCCGACTTGCCGCCATTGAATGTCTGTATTCAGGTGAACATTTCCGCGGATCCGAACAAGTCCGGTCTGGCGCCTGAGGCGATCGAACCCCTGGCTCATGAGATTGCCGCCCTGCCCCAGCTGCGGCTGCGCGGTCTCATGGCTCTGCCCCAACGGGAAACCCTATTCGAGCGTCAACGCCGACCTTTTCGAAAACTTCATGAACTTTATCAGGGGCTATGCCAGAGCGGATTCAAGCTGGACACGCTGTCGATGGGCATGACCAATGATCTGGAAGCCGCCATTGCCGAAGGCAGCACCCTGGTGCGCATCGGCGCCGGGCTTTTCGGCCCGCGTAAATAAATTTAATCCGCGTTATAATGAAACATCATCGACGACAAAGGTAAGTCACGCCATCATGAACAATCTTAAAATCGGTTTTATCGGCGCCGGCAACATGGCGCGCAGTCTTATCGGTGGCCTGATCGCCAGCGGTCTGCCTGCCGCCAATCTTCACGCCTCCGCGCCCAATGCGGAACACCTGCAGGCGCTGGCGGAAGACTTCGGCATCCGCACCAGCCCCGATAATCAGGCCACGGTTGATCACAGTGAAGTCATCGTCTTTTCGGTCAAACCGCAGGTGCTTAAAACCGTCTGCCAGACTATCGAACCCCGTCACGACAGCCTTTATCTGAGCGTCGCCGCCGGCATTCCAACCGCCTCCATCGCCCACTGGCTGGGACAGGCCGACAGTAACGAAACGCTGGCGATTATCCGCGCCATGCCCAACACCCCGGCGCTATTGCAGACCGGCGCCACCGCCCTGTTTGCCAATGCGCACACCAAAGAATCACAACGGGAAAGCGCCGAGGCAATCATGCGCGCCGTCGGCCTTGCCCTGTGGGTGGAGAACGAGGCGCAGATGGACGCCGTCACCGCCGTTTCCGGCAGTGGCCCGGCCTATTATTTTCTGTTTATGGAAGCCATGATCGAGGCGGCGCAGGCCATGGGACTCAGCGAGCAAACCGCCCGCCTGCTCACCGTCCAGACCGCTTTTGGCGCGGCCAAGATGGCGCTGGAAATCGACGAGCAACCGGCCACCCTGCGCCAGAATGTGACCTCGCCCGGCGGCACCACCGAGCGCGCCATTCAGACTTTTCAGCAGGGCGGCATTGAAAAACTGGTCAGCGAAGCGCTAACATCGGCGCAAAACCGGGCCCGCGAACTGGCGGAAGAACTGGGCAAATAAAGGGTTATCAATAATGGGTTATTTCAGCAACGCCGGCGCCTTTCTTATCCAGACCTTGTTCGGGCTGTATATTCTGCTCGTCATGCTGCGCTTTCTTTTACAGTGGGTGCGCGCCGACTTCTACAATCCCCTCTCCCAGTTCATCGTCAAGGTCACTAACCCGCCGCTGCTGCCCCTGCGCCGCATAGTTCCGGGATTCGGCGGCCTCGACAGCGCCGCGCTGGTGCTGATGCTGCTGCTCAAATACGCCGAACTGCTGCTGCTTTCCCTGCTCCCCGGTCACAGCCTGCCGAATCTGCTCGGACTGGGTGTGCTGACGCTGGTGGAACTGCTTTCGCTGGGCCTGAATGTATTCCTGTTCGGTATTTTCATTCAGGCCATTCTCAGCTGGATTGGCAATGCCGGTTATAACCCTGTCGCCTCCCTGCTCTACCAGCTCACGGCTCCTGTTCTGCGTCCATTCCGAAACCTGCTTCCACCGATCTCAGGCATGGATCTCTCCCCCATGGCCGCCATTATCGCCCTCTATCTGGCCATGCTGCTGATCATCGCGCCATTGCAGGATCTGGCGCGCGGGCTGGCCTACGGGATGCGCCCCCTGCTCGGCCATTGAGCGCCCCGCCCTTTTACCACTGGCGGGGCGACACACTGGTGCTGCACCTTTATGTGCAGCCCCGCGCCAGTCGCGATGAATTCTGCGAAGCACGCGGCGACAGCCTGAAAGTACGCATTACCGCCCCGCCCACTGATGGCAAAGCCAACCGCCATTTGCAGAAATATCTGGCCAAACAATTCCGCGTGCCGGCCTCACGGGTCCGCCTGTTGCGCGGCGCCAGCAGTCGCAACAAGCAGTTTGAAATAGAAAATCCGCAACAATTGCCGAAGGATATCCGCCCCGCGACGGCGCAGTAAAATTTAAACTTCTTTCATTATCTGCCGTTATATTCACAGGAATACCAGCAGGATCAGTCTGTTGAGGATGAAATGTGATGCAATTCACATTTTGTTACATATACCTGATTTATCACCTCGCTATATAGTTAGCGTATTACTTTGACACAGATAGAGTTCACTATGGCAACGAATCGCTTTACGGATCAAATGCAGGCTTATGGCCGTTGGAAAGCCGACCTCAGCAAGGCCATTGGCAACTACCAGCACTGGCTCGATATCAACAATATGAGCAGCCCGGAAGTCGAATTGCGCATTTTCGAATTACTGGAAACCATGAAATCCGATCGTCTGACCATTGCCTTCGTCGCCGAGTTTGCGCGCGGCAAAACCGAACTCATCAACGCCATTTTCTTTTCTGAATACGACCGTCGCCTGCTGCCTTCGGAAGCCGGACGCACCACCATGTGTCCTACTGAACTGCTCTATGACAGCAAGGCCGATGAAAGTTATATTCGTCTGCTGCCCATCGAAACCCGACTCGAAGACACCAGTATTCAGGAACACAAAAAAGAACCGATTAACTGGACCACCATTACCCTGGACACCAATTCTTCGGAAAAAATGGCCGAAGCCTTCAAGGAAGTCGTGCGCACCAAACGCGTGCCCGCGCCGGTGGCCGCCCGTCTCGGCCTGATCGATGCCGACGAAGCGGAAGAAAACAGCATAGTTGAAATCCCCATGTGGCGACACGCCCTGATCAGCTTCCCGCATCCGTTACTAAAAGATGGCCTTTCTATTCTCGATACGCCGGGACTGAATGCGCTGGGCAATGAACCGGAACTGACTATTAATATGCTGCCGAATGCACAGGCTGTGGTTTTTGTGCTGGCCGCCGATACCGGGGTAACCAAATCCGACATGGATATGTGGAATCACCACGTCAAACCACTGGGTGGTGATGCCCGCCACAGCCGCATCATTGTGCTCAACAAGATCGATACTCTCTGGGATGAACTCAAGAGTGACGAGGCGATTCACAACAGCATCGCCACGCAAAGCAATTCCGCCGCGCAAATGCTGGAAATTGACCCCGCCAATGTTTTCCCGGTCTCCGCGCAAAAGGGATTGCTGGCCAAAATCCGCACCGATCATGATTTGCTTGATAAAAGCAATATCCTCGCGCTGGAAACCATTTTATCAACCCAGATCCTGCCCCAGAAACAAACTCTGGTGCGGGAAAACACCATTGCCGAAATCGGCAACATGGTGACCCAGTCCCGGGATCTGATTGCCTCGCGTCTGAGCAACGTCAACAAGCAGTTGAAGGAATTGCAAGGCTTAAGCGGCAAAAACGAAGATGTGATTCTGCATTTAATGAAAAAGACCCGGGAAGAACAGACGGTTTATCACAAGAGCGTGGAAAGCTTCCAGAACAACAAAAAAACCTTTACCGAAAAACATGCGGAACTGCTCAACCAGCTCAGTCTAACCCGCCTCGATCAACTCATGGCCAAAACCCGGAAAGACATGACCGGCACCTGGACCACCGTGGGTCTGAAAGCCGACATGAAAGAATTTTTCGACATGATTACCGAAAGCATCAATCAAGCCGTCAAGCAGTCGGATCAGGTCAACACCCTGATTCAGACCATTTACCAGCAGTTCCAGAAACAACACGGTCTGACCGATACCAAACCCCGTCTCTTCAGTCTGGCAAAATACAAACGCGATCTGGAACGGCTTTATCACGAAGCCGAAGCCTATCGTAAGAGTCCGGTCACCACCATGACCGAACAATCCTTTGTTGTGAAAAAATTCTTTATTTCCATGGTCAGCCATGCACGCAATACATTTTTTCAGGCGCATCAGGACGCCTCATCCTGGGGCAAGGCGGCAATGGCGCCACTGGTTACCCGCATCAAGGATCACAAGTCGCAAATGGAAAAACGACTGGAAAGTCTGCGTAAAATCAATGAATCCCGCGATACCCTGAAAGGCAAGATCGATGAGCTGGAAAATACCGCCGGCAAACTTAATCAACAATTAAATGATCTCAATGCCTTGATGGAAACCCTGATGCGACCGCTTGAACCCGCTCCCGGCGAACCTGCCTCCGAAGCCAGTCAGGTCGCCTGAATTTTATCGCCAACAAACGAAAGCAGAACAATGGGCGGAAAAATGCCTGACTCTGGTCTATAGTTTAGTGTTAGCCCAAATATGGGCGATTTACGTAAAAAAGATCTGGGAGGGCAAAAACCATGAAAGGAACGTTAAGCGGCATCATATTATCATTTTTACTCTTCACATCACTTTTACAGGCGGAAACCGAACGATCACAGGAGTTTGGCAACTACATCATTTATTATAATGCGCTGCCAACTGAAATTCTGCAACCTGATATCGCCCGCCAATACGGCATCAGCCGTAGTAAATTCCGCGGCTTTATCACCCTCTCCGTGCAGGAAAAAACCGGCGACACCAGCAAACCCATTAACGCGACTATAAAAGCCGACGCCGTCAATCTGACGGGGCAGCAGAAAACGCTCTCACTCAGGCGTGTGGAAGAAGGACCGGCGATTTATTATGTCGACGACTTTCGCATTGCCAATGAAGAAACGCTTAAATTTAAACTGCAAATCAAACCTGAAAACAGCCAGAAAAATTTATCCATAAATTTTACTCAGCAGTTCTTTACAAACTGATGCTTATGCCAGACAATTTACATGTCCTGTTTGTCATCATTATTCACCACCCCGCTTAACCCCGGGTTAATAGCGAATGCAGATTCTATCTGCAGCCAATAAAATCTGTCATAAAAAATGATTAAAATGCTGTCCGTAATGAAACTTACGGTTTTTTATTTTCCCTCGACAGGAACTGTTATAAGCTGATGCAACTTCGTCTGTCATCACGTCTCATCATTAGTGTCAGCCTTATTGTCGGGCTTATGTTATCGCTGTTTATCTGGAACAGCGCCAAACTTACTTTTAACAGTCAGAAAGAGCAACTTAAACAATATATCGATGATCAGGCGGACATACTCAGCATTGCACTTGAATCCGGACTGGCGAAAAATGATCAGGCGCTACTCAATCAAATTATCAACCAACTAAAAAACAATCCCAATATTATATATATTATCGTCTACGATAATCAGCAAAAAGTTAAAGCCGCCTTTAGCCCGGAACACCACCCCTATTCACACGCCTATAATTCACAGAGCATCCTTAACAAGAATGCCGTCGATCTGGTTCTGCCTCTGGAACAAAATGGGACATCACTTGGCGAAGTGCATCTTGGCTACTCCATTAAAAGTTTGATTGATAAAACACGCACAACCAAAATGATTAACTTTGGCATTGCTCTGGCCGGCCTGCTGATCACCATCCTGCTCACCGCTCTGCTGAGTTTTTATATCACCCGCGGTCTGCGCTGGCTGGAAGCCGGCGCTCAGGCGATGGAAAAAAATGATCTGCAGTTTCGCATCCCGCTGGATTCCCACGACGAAATCGGCAATGTCGCGCGTTCCTTCAATGCCCTGGCTGAACATCTGCAACAGGCCAGTAAAAAACTGAATTCTGAATATAACCTGCTTGAAAATGAAAAACAGCGCATAGAAACGTTGCTTAACAGCGTTAATGCCGTCGTTCTGGAAATTGATCCCAATAGTAAAGATTTCCTGTTTGTTAGTCAGGAGGCGGAAAAACTTCTTGGCTATAGTTGTAACGAATGGTTGCAACCCGGTTTCTGGAAACATCATTTGCATCCCGATGATCTTGACTGGGTAAGCAGCGCCATTAATGAACAACTCAGAGAAACCGGTGACTTCTCGCTTGACTATCGTCTGCGCCATCGTGATGGCGACTATATCTGGATCCGCAGTATTCATTCTCTGAGTTACGACTCAGATGGACAACTTCACTATCGTGGTCTGTTTCTTAATATCACTCAGGAGAAAAAATCCGAACAGCGTATTCTCTATCTGGCCAACCATGATTCGCTTACCGGGCTGCACAATCGCAATCATTTTCAGGAACAGTTATCTCACCAGATTAATTATGCCATTCGATTTAATCTCGAAGGCGCCCTGCTGTTTATCGATCTGGATCAATTTAAGTACATCAATGACACGCTTGGTCATCAATCCGGCGATGACTGTCTGATTACCGCCGCCCAAACCCTGCAGTCATCGTTGCGGGAAGTCGATGTTATTGGCCGCCTCGGCGGTGATGAGTTTGGCATTATCCTGTCCCGCACCGATGAAGAAGGCGCAATGCAGGTTGCACAAAATCTGCTGAAAAATCTGGCTTTGCAAACCCTGTTTCAGGACAAACTAAATATTACCCTGAGCGCCAGCATCGGCATCGTTATGTTCCCGATCCAGAATACCAGTCCTAGCGAATTATTGGCCCGCGCCGATGCCGCCATGTATACCGCCAAACGCAATGGACGCAATCAGGCGCATATATACAGTGATGAGGACAGGGAGCTACTCAATATGCAAACCAAAATTCACTGGGAGAATCGCATTCGTCATGCGCTGGATCATAATCAGTTTATTCTTCACTACCAGCCTATTGTCGATCTGAGAACTAATCAGGTTGCCCACTATGAAGCTTTGTTGCGCATGCGGGACGAGGATGGCGGCCTAATCTATCCATCTGACTTTCTTGACATTGCTGAACGCTTCGGCCTTATCAGCGATATCGACAAATGGGTGTTGAACAAAAGCATACAGGTTCAGGGTGAAACCCAACGCACTGGCAAGCCCATTACACTTGCGGTTAATCTTTCCGGCCGCCATTTTGGCAACACTGAGTTTGCACAACTGGTAAAAAATGCTCTGAAAGAGTACAACGCCGATCCCCATTCGCTTATTTTTGAAGTCACCGAAACCGCTGCGGTGGAAAATTTCGCTCAGGCCAAAAATTTTATTGAATCGCTGCGTAACCTCGGCTGCCGTTTCGCACTGGATGATTTCGGCATGGGCTATTCTTCCTTCCAGTATCTCAAAAATTTACCCGTTGACATGGTCAAGATCGATGGCAACTTCGTTCGTAATCTGCACAGCAACCATGATGATCGCGTTATCGTCAAAGCCATGAGTGAACTGGCGCGCGGCATGCACATCAGCACTGTCGCGGAATTTGTTGAAAACGAAGAAATAAAAATTCTGTTGCAGGAATTTGGCATTGATTACGGACAGGGCTTCCACATCGCCCATCCTGATGCTGACTTTATCCAGCAGGCGCTGACGGGCTAAATAGCGGTTCCTAATTCCAGTACACGTAGGGAACAACGATCGAACTGTAGGTACGATTGAAATCATACCTACAGGCAGCTTCCCGTCACGGTATGTACGGGTATTTGGAGTCGCAGTTTAACCACTAATCGCCCGCCACAAACTCAGCAGACCCATCGCAATAATCAGCCCGCCGGCAAACCGCCGTAGCCAGGCGCGTTGCACCAGCCTCTTTAGAGCCAGGGCAAAAGCTCCCATCGCCAACAGATTGGGCAGGGTGCCCAGCCCAAAGCTCAGAAGCAGCAGTCCTCCCTCAAACGGACTGCCACTGGCGATCGCCCAGATCAACACGCTGTAAACCAGTCCGCAGGGCAACCAGCCCCAGAGCAGCCCCAGCACAAACGCCTGCGCCGGGCTGCGCACCGGCAGCAGACCGCGCCCCAGTGGTTCAATATAACGCCAGACGCGTCCTCCGGCCTGCTCGACTTTCGCCAGTCCCCGCCACCAGCCGCCGAGATATAAACCCAGCGCCAGCATGAACAGCCCGGCGACAAACTGCAGTCCCTGCTGCCAGTAATGAACCTCGATCAGCTGCCCCGCCAGCCAGCTAACCCCTCCCATCAAGATCCCGGCAAGCGTGTAACTGCTGATGCGGGCAAGATTGTAGGCCAGCAAATATGACCCGGGGGCGCGATCTTTTTCCGCCGACACGCCAAAACTTAAAGCCCCGACAATGCCTCCACACATGCCAACGCAGTGCACGCCGCCCAGCAGACCAACGAGAAAGGCGGAAAGATAAGTCGCTTCCGGATTGATAATAAATACCTGATGGTCAGTTTTCGGATTGCTGCCGCATGAGATGGAGCACCAGTAAAATACCCGGAACGCCTAACACCGAAGCATAAATAAAGAAGGGAACATAGCCATAGGCATCTACGATCATCCCTGAAAAACCGGATAAAATTTTTGGCATCAGGGTCATCAGGGAACTGAACAAAGCATATTGGGTTGCGGTATACGCTTTGTTGGTCAAACTGGATAAATAGGCAATAAAGACGGTTCCTGCAATGCCACCGGAGAAATTATCCGCGCTAATTACCAGCGCAAGTCCAAGCAGGCTTTTATCATTCAGCGCTATCTGGACATATAATAAATTCGTCAGAGCCACCATTACCGCGCCCAGCAATAA
>WFVC01000120.1 GCA_015491815.1 Gammaproteobacteria bacterium
GTTGTCAGATAAAAGGTATTATGATCGATAATCACCAGACCTTCCTGACGCGATAAAGCTACCGCGACGCCCAGCGCCTGAAAGGTTGCCAGACCTAAAGTAGCAAAGCGAGTGTACTGAGTAATCTTGCGTTTGCCTGCAGCCCCTTCTTTGCTCAACTGTTCCAGCTTGGGGTGCACCTTGGTCAGCAACTGGATAATAATCGAAGCTGAAATATAAGGCATGATGCCCAACGCAAACAGAGATAGTCGCGACAGGGCGCCACCGGAGAACATGTTAAACATGGCCATGATGGTGCCGCTTTGCTGCTCAAACAGACGGGCCAGCGTATCGGGGTCGATTCCCGGAACCGTAATAAAAGAACCGATTCGAAAAACCAGTAAGGCTCCGAGCACGAACAGGATACGCTGTTTTAACTCGGTAAATTTTCCGCCCGCAGCCGCGTCCGGTCTCCCTGCGCGTTTGCCAGCCATAATTTACTCTTCTACCTTTCCGCCGGCCGCTTCAATCGCTTCGCGTGCGCCTTTACTGGCGCGAATGCCTTTCAGGGTCACTGCTTTTTCGATTTTACCGGAAACCATGACCTTCACATGCAAAATGCTTTTATTGATCAGGTTGGCTTTTTTCAATACGTCCAGATCGATGACATCTGCGTCGAGATTATTCAGTTCATGCAAACGAATTTCATCGGTTACCCGACCTACGCGTGAGCTAAAGCCTACTTTCGGCACACGACGCTGCAAAGGCATCTGCCCGCCTTCGAATCCGACCTTGTGATAACCACCGGAACGTGACTTCTGTCCTTTATGACCGCGCCCACAGGTCTTACCCAGGCCTGAACCAATGCCACGACCAACGCGTTTACGGTCTTGCTTCGCACCGGCAGCAGGTTTTAATGTATTCAAATACATGCTCAATTCTCCTCAACAACCTTAACCATGTAGTTGACCTTGTTGATCATGCCACGGGTGCAGGGTGTATCTTCAACTTCAACAACATGATTCATGCGACGCAGACCCAGTCCCGAGACACAGGCTTTGTGAGAAGCCAGTCTTCCATGCATGCTGCGAAACAGCGTTACTTTAATTTTGCCTTTCTCTGCCATGACTTTATTCCAGAATATCCTGAACTGATTTACCGCGCTTTGCTGCAACACTTTCCGGCGAGGACATATTGCTCAAACCTTCAATCGTTGCACGCACTACGTTGATAGGGTTATTTGTACCAATGCATTTCGCCAGCACGTTGCGAACCCCAACCACATCAAACACGGCGCGCATCGGACCACCGGCGATAACACCGGTACCGTCAGAAGCAGGCTGCATATACACTTTGGCCGCCCCCACTTCAGAAGTAATCGGGTATTGCAAAGTACCTTCATTCAAGGCGACTTTACGCATGTTTTTACGTGCGTTTTCCATGGCCTTCTGAATCGCAATAGGCACTTCGCGCGCTTTACCACGACCGTAACCGACACTGCCATTACCATCGCCGACAACGGTCAATGCGGAGAAACCGAAAACCCGGCCACCTTTCACAACTTTTGCGACACGGCGTATGCCTACCAGACGTTCCTGCAAACCGTCGCTGTTCTGTTCTTTATCAAATCCAGCCATTATATTTAACCTATTCCAGTTTTCCGGGTTTAAATTTTCAAACCGGCTTCACGCGCGGCATCGGCCAGAGCTTTAACCCGACCATGATATCTGAAGCCTGAACGATCAAAAGCAACAGATTCAATTCCTGCTGACTTTGCTTTTTCAGCAATGGCCTTGCCAACAACCGCAGCGGCCTCGGCATTGCCGGTGTATTTAGTGGCAGCCTTAATATCACTCTGCACGGTTGAAGCAGTGGCGATAACATCGCTGCCATTGGCTGCGATAATCTGAGCGTAAATATGTTTCGGTGTCCGAAAAACGCTCAACCGGGGAACGGCCAACTCACGAATCTTGGCGCGCGCCCGACGTGCACGACGTAAACGGCTATGTTTTTTATCCATTGTCTTATACCTGCCTTACTTCTTCTTCGCTTCTTTGCGAACAATATGTTCATCCGCATACTTCACACCCTTGCCTTTATAAGGCTCCGGCGGACGGAATGCGCGTATTTCAGCTGCGGCCTGACCAACGCTCTGTTTGTCGATGCCCTTGAGCACGACCTCAGTCTGACTCGGTGTTTCCACGCTCACACCTTCAGGCATCTGATAATCAACCGGATGTGAAAAACCCAGGGTCAGATTTAACTTGTTGCCCTGCGCCTGCGCGCGATAACCCACGCCAACCAGCTCCAGCTTCTTCTCAAAACCTTCGCTAACGCCAATAACCATATTATTAATCAGCGCACGGGCGGTGCCACTTTGCGCAATCGCTCCCGGCTGACCTTCCTGTGGCGTCAGTGTCACGACATTATCTTCTGCTGAAACAGCCACAGAAGGATGAACCCGGTGTTCCAGCGTACCCTTGCCGCCTTTTACGGTGACAGCCTGTTCCTTAATGCTGACTTCAACACCCTTGGGAAGTGTAATTGGATCTAATCTTGCCATTATCTGTTTACCTTACTGTACGTAACACAGCACTTCGCCGCCACAGCCAGCCTTACGCGCTGCACGGTCGGTCATCAGACCGGTTGAAGTTGAAATGATTGCGATACCCAGCCCCGCCATTACTTTAGGCAGTTCATTTTTACCTTTGTAAATGCGCAAACCCGGACGGCTAACTCGTTTAATTTTGCCAATAACCGCATTACCGTTGTAATACTTCAGTTCAATCGTAAGCAACGGTTTGCCGTTATTGTCGTCTTTTGAACTGCCGTTGATATAACCTTCAGCTTCCAGCAAATCGGCAATCGCCTGTTTCTGTTTGGAAAAAGGCATGGTTACGCTTTCCTTACCCGCACTTAATGCGTTACGGATTCGGGTCAGCATATCTGCAATGGGATCTGTCATACTCATAATTTTTTAATCTCCTGCCAATTACCAGCTGGCTTTACGAACACCCGGCACATCACCGCGCATCGTGGCTTCGCGTAATTTATTACGGCAAAGACCAAATTTGCGATACACCGCATGTGGGCGACCGGTAACGCGACAACGGCGCTGCATGCGAACCGGACTGGCGTTGCGCGGCAATTTCTGCAACTGCTGCTGCGCTTCGAAACGCTCCTCATAATCGAGCTCAGGGTTCTTGATAATCGCTTTCAGCTCTTTGCGCTTTTCTTCATATTTCTTTACGGTCTTGAAGCGTTTTACTTCACGTGCTTTCATGCTGGACTTGGCCATTTTATTCTCCTGCGCCTTTTACTGGCTTGAGAGGAAAGTTAAATGCGGACAATAATGCGCGTCCTTCCTCATCCGTTTTTGCGGTCGTGGTGATAGTAATATCCATACCACGCAACGCATCAATTTTATCGTAATCAATTTCCGGGAAAATGATCTGTTCACGAATACCCATGCTGTAATTACCACGCCCATCGAATGACTTGCCGTTAAGACCGCGAAAATCGCGAATACGCGGGATGGCGATATTTACCAGACGATCAAGAAACTCATACATACGCTCACGCCGTAGAGTAACCTTGCAGCCAATAGGCCAGTCTTCACGAACCTTGAAGCCGGCAATGGATTTACGCGCCTTGGTAATAATGGGCTTCTGACCGGCAATCATCGCCATATCGGAAACCGCATGTTCCAGCACTTTTTTGTCCGTCAACGCTTCACCCACACCCATATTCAGCGTGATTTTAGTAATGCGTGGAACTTCCATTACACTTTTGTAGGCAAACTGTTCTTTCAGTTTGTCTACGAC
>WFVC01000121.1 GCA_015491815.1 Gammaproteobacteria bacterium
GATTGAATCCCTGCCGCGCTTCACCGGCGGGCTGGTGGGGTACTTTGGTTATGACACGGTGCGTTATATCGAGCCGCGTCTGGGCGAATGCCCTAATCCGGATCAATTAAAAACACCGGATATTCTGTTGATGGTTTCGGATGAGGTGGTGGTGTTCGACAACCTGTCCGGCAAAATGCACATCATTATTTATGCGGATCCGGAACAGGACGACGCCTTCAATAAAACGAAGACCCGCCTGAATCAGCTGGTGGGGCGTTTGCATGACAGCATCCCGCGACCGGTTCACGCCAAACCACGGCGCGTGAATGAAAAAGATTTTATTTCCGGTTTTACTCAGGAAGGTTTTGAAGCGGCTGTCGATAAAGCCAAAGATTATATTATCGACGGCGACATCATGCAGGTGGTGTTGTCACAGCGCCTGTCGATCCCGTTTCAGGCCGCGCCGCTGGATCTCTATCGCGCTCTGCGCAGCCTGAACCCCTCGCCCTATATGTATTATCTGGATCTGGGTGAATTTCATATCGTCGGTTCTTCACCGGAAATTCTGGTGCGGGTGGATGATGATCTGGTGACGGTGCGACCTATTGCCGGCACGCGGCCTCGTGGTGAAAACGAAGAACAGGATCGGGCGCTGGAGCAGGATCTACTGGCCGATCCCAAAGAGCTGGCCGAACACCTGATGCTCATCGATCTGGGACGTAATGACGTGGGTCGGATTGCGGAGATCGGCAGTGTCGAACTCACCGAAAAAATGATCGTCGAACGTTATTCACATGTGATGCATATTGTTTCCAATGTCACGGGCAAACTAAAATCGGACATGTCCGCCATGGACGTATTGCGCGCCACCTTCCCGGCCGGCACGCTTTCCGGTGCGGCCAAGGTGCGGGCAATGGAAATCATCGACGAACTGGAGCCGGTCAAACGCGGCGTCTATGGCGGTGCGGTAGGTTACTGGTCATGGACCGGAAACATGGATACCGCAATTGCCATTCGCACCGCAGTAATAAAAGATAAAACTCTGCACATACAGGCGGGCGCCGGCATCGTCTATGACTCGCTGCCGGAAAAAGAATGGGAAGAAACCATGAACAAGGGACGAGCGATCTTCCGCGCCGTCGCGCGCGCCGAAGCCGGGTTGGGAGAGGTGCATAAGTAGGGTATTTTCAACGCAAAGGCGCGAAGATGCAAAGGAATGCAGAATGGACGAAAATATGGTTTCGAGGAAAATAATTGGGGCGGCGATCGAGGTTCACAGGACTATTGGACCAGGGTTGCTTGAGTCAGTTTATCAGCAATGTTTAATGCGAGAACTCAGCTTGAGAGGTCTTGAATTTTCATCTCAAGTCGCTATTCGTGCTGAGTACAAAGGGCTGGCATTTGACGTTGATTACCGTATGGATTTAGTTGTGGCGGATAGGGTGGTTGTTGAACTGAAGGTTGTGGAGAAGCTGTTGCCCGTACATGAAGCGCAATTGTTATCATATTTGCGTCTCTCGGGAAAAAAACTTGGTTTGCTGATAAATTTCAATGTGGCGGTGCTGAAAGATGGGATCAAAAGAATTGTTCACCAATTATAAATTTTTGCGTTCTTTGCGCCTCTGCGTCTTTGCGTTGGATTTTTAACATGCTTTTGATGATCGATAACTACGATTCGTTCACCTATAACCTGGTGCAATACTTCGGTGAGCTGGGCGCGGATGTGCGCGTGGCGCGTAATGACAAAATTGACATTGCCGGAATCGAAAAACTCAACCCTGACAGAATCGTGATTTCACCCGGCCCCTGTACGCCCAATGAAGCGGGTGTTTCGGTTGAAGCGATTAAATACTTCGCCGGTAAAAAGCCGATCCTCGGCGTCTGCCTTGGTCATCAGAGTATCGGCCAGGCTTTCGGCGGAAACATCGTTCACGCCGGACAAATCATGCATGGTAAAACTTCGATGATCCATCATGCCGATGCCGGTGTTTTTGCCGGGATTGATAATCCCTTTGAAGCTACGCGTTATCATTCACTGGTGATTGAAAAAGCCAGTCTGCCGGATTGTCTTGAAGTGACTGCATGGACAGAAAATG
Organism: Gammaproteobacteria bacterium; assembly: GCA_015491815.1. Lineage (GTDB taxonomy): Bacteria > Pseudomonadota > Gammaproteobacteria > UBA6429 > Thiohalophilaceae > JAADGZ01. The sequence goes on from WFVC01000121.1 coordinate 2,079, forward strand.
AAAACGGTGAGCGGGATGAAATCATGGGCGTGCGTCATAAAGACTATGCCATTGAAGGCATGCAGTTTCATCCCGAATCTATCCTGACCGAACACGGACATCAATTACTGAAGAACTTTCTTGAGAAAAGATGATATCTCAACGCAAAGGCGCAGAGACGCGAAGGTCGCAAAGAAATATATAGTGTTTTGGTTTACGGGTCTTGTGGGTGGGAAATGTTTTGTTGCGCAAAATCTGTATGAAATAATTTTGAGGTTCAGAAATAAAAAACTTTGCGTCCTTCGCGTCTTTGCGCCTTCGCGTTAATAATTTTTAACGAGGAATTGAATAATGAACATGCAACAAGCCATTAAAGCGGTAAGTGAACGTCGTGATTTATCAGCCGATGAAATGACGACGGTGATGCGCACCATCATGACCGGTGAGGCGACGCCGGCACAGATCGGTGGCTTTCTGATTGGTCTGCGGATGAAGGGTGAATCCATCGAAGAAATTGCCGCTGCCGCCGCCGTCATGCGCGAGCTGGCCAGCGGTGTGAACGTTGAAGGTGAGCATATCGTTGATATCGTCGGCACCGGGGGAGATGGCAGTAACACCTTTAATATCTCCACCGCCAGCAGTTTTGTGGTGGCTGCGGCCGGTGGCATCGTCGCCAAGCATGGCAACCGTTCGGTTTCCAGCAAGTCCGGCAGCGCCGACCTGCTTGAAGCAGCGGGCGTGAATCTGGATCTTGATTCGGAGCAGGTGGGGCAGTGTATTCGTGAGACCGGCGTAGGCTTCATGTTTGCGCCCAAACATCACAGCGCCATGAAGCACGCCATCGGCCCGCGCAAGGAAATGGCGGTGCGCACGATTTTTAATATCCTTGGTCCATTAACCAATCCAGCCGGCGCGCCCAATCAGTTGCTGGGAGTATTCGCCGATGAACTGGTCGAACCCTTAGCGCAGGTATTAAACAAACTGGGGAGCAATCACGTACTGGTGGTGCACTCGGAAGACGGCATGGATGAAATCAGCATTGGCGCGGCCACCCATGTTGCCGAGCTGAAAAATGGGAAGGTTGAAAGTTATACGATTACGCCTGAACAGTTTGGTCTGAAGCAGAGTGATGTCAGCGCGCTGGCGGTGAATAGCGCCGATGAATCCTTAAACATTATCAATGCGGTGCTGGATAACCAGCCGGGGCCGGCAAGAGATATAGTGATGCTCAATGCGGGCGCGGCCATTTATGCTGCGGATCTGACCGGGAGTCTGGAAGCAGGGATCAAAAAAGCCGATGAAGTTATCGCCAGTGGCGCGGCAAAAGAAAAACTGGCGGCATTGGTGAAAGTGTCTAATAGTGTGTGAGGATTAAAATCCTGAAACACAAAAATCATTTCTTATAAAAGAAAAATAACGATGAACAATCCCCCCGATATTCTAAAAAAGATCATTCAGCGTAAAGCAGAAGAAGTTGCCGAGCGTAAGAATAATATTTCACAGGCTGAACTGGAAAAACACAGTCAATCTGCGTTGCCTGTGCGTGGTTTTGTTACGGCGATCAAAAATAAAATCGAGCCCGGGCGGGCGGCGGTGATTGCGGAGATTAAAAAAGCCTCCCCCAGCAAGGGCGTGATGCGTGAAAACTTTCAGCCGGCCGAGATTGCCCGCTCCTATGAAAAAGGCGGGGCGGCCTGCTTGTCGGTATTGACC
>WFVC01000122.1 GCA_015491815.1 Gammaproteobacteria bacterium
TTCCACATCACATTCCATTTGTTCACTCATGCTTGTTTACCTTATGTCAAAATCTGAATTAAGGAAGCTCTGATTAATTCCGCCGTTCGTGGTGAGCCTGTCGAACCATGAACGCTAAGCATTGTAAAATCATAATGTTATATAGTTCACCCTTCGACAGGCTCAGGGCGAACGGAATTAATCAGAGCTTCCTTAAGTTTGCTGTCCCTTCTTCGGAGCCGAAGTCCAATCCGATATACGTTCATGCGCCGGGCATGTTGCGGGTGGCGTCGAAATAGAGCACCCCCAGATAAGTGAAGTAGCCGCCCAGCAACAGCAGCCCTTCCCAGCGATTAATTTGTCCCTGCCCGCGAAAGCCATAGGCGAAAATGAACAGGGCGATGCTCAATCCGAACATCCATGGGAAGTCCCGGGTCAGCAGTTCCGGATCCAGCACATGGGGCGAAATCAGGCCGGGAAGCCCCAGCACCGCCAGCAGGTTGAACATATTGGAACCGATTACGTTGCCGATGGCAATATCGTGTTCTTTTTTGACAGCGCTCATGATCGAGGCGGCCAGTTCCGGCATGCTGGTGCCGATGGCGACGATAGTCAGCCCAATAATCAGATCGCTGACGCCCAGCGCCTGCGCGATGTTCACCGCGCCCCAGACCAGAATACGGGAACTGAGCAGCAGCAGAATCATTCCGGCGAGTAGCCAGAAGACCGCCTTGCCCGTCGCAAGGTGCGGGATCTCGTGTTCGTATTCCAGCTCCAGCGGATCTTTTTTCTCTTTCAGTCCAAGCCTGATCATCCATCTGACCATGATCACCAGTCCGATGAGCAGGATCACGCCATCGATGCGGGTGAGTTGACCGTCGAGCGCCAGAATCAGGGCGATGACCATGATCAGGAACATCACCGGGTATTCCCGTTTCAGAGTTTGTGAGTTGACGGTCAGCGGCAGGATCAGGGCGGTCATGCCCAGCACCAGGGCGATATTGGTGATATTGGAACCAATCGCGTTGCCAACCCCCATAGCCGGATTACCCTGCCAGGCGGCGACCGCGGAAACCAGAATTTCCGGCGCCGAGGTGCCGACGCCGACAATGGTCAGGCCGATGATCAGGGGCGAGACGCCGAGATTGCGGGCCAGCGCCGCCGCGCCGTGGACAAAACGTTCCGCTCCCCAGACCAGCAATACAAAACCACCAAGCACGGCGGCAAGGGAAAGAAGAATTTCATTACTCATGAGTGAATGGTAACCGGAATTTTCAGTAGCGGGTAGTCGGTAAACAGGTTTCGGGGCGCGGGTAAAAAGCGTGGGGCAGGTTTATGCCTGGTTTGTCACTCGTTACCGGTGTCAGTCTCACGGCGTGGTTTTATTTTTCTGCTGGCCTTCCAGTTCAAGCTCAAGCTCGAGTTCCAGATCGGTGTCATCGGCGTTGTCATCCGGCTCTTCTTCTAACGGGGGATTGCCGTCGTAAATCAGATTGCGGCGATGCTGCAAGTAGGCCTCACGCATAAAAATATAGGGATCAAGCGCGGCTTCATCCATGACCCGGGAGGCGCCCAGCAGTTCGGCGCGCTTGTCGATATAGGCCAGCCCCACTGCGCCCCAGGCGACTGCGTTATCGTTAATCGGGGTATAGAAAAGAGGGTGGGTATAAATATCGGCCACAAATCCACCGGTGTCACGCACGGTGCTGGGACCAATAAACGGGATCATGAAATAGGGGCCGGACGGAACGCCCCAGACCGCCAGTGTCTGACCGAAATCTTCGCGGTGTTTGGGCAGCCCGACATGGGTGGCGGGATCAAACAGACCGAAAATACCGAGGGTGGAGTTAACCATGATGCGGTAAAAATCCGAACCGGCCTGTTCGATTTTAAATTGTAATAAATCGTTGACCAGAACGACGACATCGGCCAGATTGCTGAAGAAATTAGAGACTCCGGTGCGAATAAACTCCGGGGTGTAATCGACATAAGCCTGGGCGACCGGGCGAATGGCGGCATCGTCCACGGTTTTGTTAAATTTATAAATGGCCCGGTTGTAAGATTCGAAGGGATCGCGTTCGTCCGCTGGACCGGGCACACTGGCGCAACCGCTGGCAAGCAGGATGGTCGCGAGCAGCATCAACCATTGGCGGTATTTGAAAAAAAGCGTAGTCAGGGGCACGGTGTTTTTATTCTAAAATTTTATTAGCAGGTAAGATACAAGATAAAAGGTTCAGGATACAAGGTTCGGTGCGCCGGAGTTGTTAAAAAAAACGGCATCCTTAATTTTTCTCCGCGTTTATTTTGCCTCGGTTTTGATTTTGCCGCAGCGCCGGCAGCGATAGCGACTGATGAGTTTTCCGCTGCTAAGATCAAAAGGATTGTCCTTGACCACGTCCCATTTGTGAAAACCGCTTTTGCAGAGAGTTTTACCCCGGTGTTTGTCTTTGGGGCGGGGTTGCTTAAATTGCAGGACATTGTTCATGGGGGTAGATTATCCGTTTTTGACGATGAGGCCAATGCAGAGAGTATGGCAGAAAATCTGAATCAGGTGCTGATTGGCGCGCGCGGCTGGTCGCATCCGGGCTGGCAGAGCAATTTTTATCCAGAAGATCTGCCCGAGGACTGGCGATTGGCGTATTACGCCAATATTTTTTCGATGGTGGTGATTCCCGAGCCGGTCTGGGCGCAGTTAAGCGATATTGCGGCATTGCGGGATGAATGCGCAGATGAGTTTCGTTTTGTGGTTGAACTGCCGTTGTGGCGCAATGCCGCAGGCCTGTTTGCGCAGGTTGAGCGTCTTCAGCAACTGGGTGAACAATGCGCCGGGGTGATACTCCATCCTGAACAGGCGAATGCTGGTGATGATTTTCCGGCAAATATTCCCTGTTACCGGGAGGGGGCGGCGGCGCTGATAAAAATACAGGCGGGCGTTTCTTTAAAAACATTGCGCGCGCAAATGGAAAAAGCTCTACAAATGCAGACCACGCTTCCAGTCCTGTTTATCGTAGAGGGTGAGCCGCCTGATATTGAATTACTGCGCAATACGCAAACCCTGTTTGAATTACTATAGGGCTTTGATTTCATGCCTCTTGTATCTTCTACCCTCAGCCTTTACTCTTTGCCTCTAATCGAGCAAACAGATAATGGATTTTCATGAGCGACGACATTTCTCCGGCTGAGTCTCCACTGGTTAAAATCCGCAACCTGAGTTTTTCCCGGGGCGCGCGCCGGATCTTTGATGGTATCGATC
>WFVC01000123.1 GCA_015491815.1 Gammaproteobacteria bacterium
GCACAGATACAATAACAATATCATGCGTTTGCGACAGTTGCGCAACCAGTTCCCAGGCTTTATCCTCATCCAGCATGTCGTGAGAGCCGATAAACGGCGCAAAGGCGATCAGGGCGACCTGCCGACCTTTCACTTCCCAGCTGGCAATATCGCCATGTTGACCTGAATGACGAATACCGGCGGAAGCCAGGGTCGTCATGGAAGCGCGTAAACCGGATTCGCCAAAATCACGTACGTGGTTATTGGCCAGACTCATGACATCAAAACCCGCGTCACTCAGATAATTGACATAATGGCTGGGGGTCCGAAAAAGATAACAGTTCTCCGGCAGACGGCAGGATTTCTCCGGCTCCCCCCCGTCCTCATCCAGCAGGACGCCTTCCAGATTGCCGAAGGTAATATCCGCATCGCGTAGAACCGGCGCAACGGCTTGTAGCAGACTGACGCCATCATCATCGGCAAGCACGTTTTCAGGGAAGTTTGTTCCCAACATCACATCCCCCACCAGCGCAATATTGATTCGCCGGGCGGGCGCGGATGAGCGTTGTTCAGCCGGCAGAGAATAGGCAAGCTGTTTGGCCGGCGGTTCGAGAGACGACGCGCTGGATGAGAAAACGATTAGCGCAGAATAAAAGAATAAACGCCACATCGGCTGAATTCTGAGCGGCGTTGAAGTAAATCAGGCCACCCGATTAGCGGGAAGCCTGAATGTATTTTTTCGGATTGACCGCACGACCGTTGTAAAGCACTTCAAAGTGTACGTGCGGCCCGGTTGAGCGACCGGTTGTGCCCATTTTGGAAAGCACCTGACCTTTTTTCACCGTCTCACCGACTTTCACCAGAATTTTGCTGTTATGTCCGTAACGGGTGACATAGCCTTTGCCGTGATTGACTTCAACCAGATTGCCATAGCCGGAACGCCGGCCTGCAAATATCACCACGCCTGCTGCAACGCTGACCACGTCAGATCCCAGTTTACCGGCAAAATCGACGCCCGAATGATGCACCCGGCGACCGTTAAAGGGATCAGTACGCATACCAAAATAGGACGACAACCAGCCCTTGGTAATAGGACGACCGGCCGGAATCACTTCGGACTGCAGGTTGCGGGTCATCAACATGTCTTCCAGCACTTCCAGTTGCTGACTGCGATCGTTTAACTGAGCGGAAAGCTCTTCCAGTGATTTCATAAAATCCGGAACATCGATCGAACTGGCGGCATCGGCATTCGCCAGCGGACCACCTTGCGCCGGAGGATGAACAAAATCAAATTCGCCCTTATCCAGCTTCGCCATGGTAGTCAGACGTTGACCCAGCGCATCAAGCCGGATAACGTGAGCCTGCAATTTACCCAGACGTAAAGCCAACGCATCCATATTTTCTTCTGCGGTGCGGGTGGCTTCACTCAGAGCCAGCCGTTGGGCATCCATTTCAGCCTGCAAGGCAAGACTGAGATCATCCGGGTTGGCCTTCATATGGGAAATGCCCAACTGATAGCCGGCAGTAATAAAACTGGCGGGGAGCGCAACAAAAACACCTAGGGTTAATATGGTTATCCAGCGTTTATTTAACGTTAAAAGACGTGAACAGCCCTTTTTTCGTGTCATTATTACAATGTTCATAGTGACAACATGACCCTTGTTAACTTACCGTATCCAATATATCGGCTTTGCGACGCAAATTATTAATTTTAGTAACCTATCTAGTATGAATTCACCGCGCCAATTGTACAAGTTTCTGTCTCAAAAAAAAGGCAATGTTGCGGATCTGGTCACGCAAACCAGAATCAACCAGAAGCTGAGTCAATCGCTCAACAATTTACTTGATCCCGCGCTGCGCGATCACCTCAGACTTGCCAATATTCGCGCACAAACCCTCATTCTCATCACAGACTCCGCCGCCTGGGCTTCCCGCGCCCGTTATTTCAGCCCCGTCTTGCTACAAAAGCTGAAAAACAATTCGCACATCTTCGGTGACATCAGAAAAATTGATATTCAGGTGCAACCGGCCACATTACCGCCACGTCCTGCGAGGCCTCTACCTCGCCATATTTCGGATAGCGCGGCTAAATGCCTCAGCGCAACCGCCGATTCGATTGACGATGTGGAATTGAAAAACGCCCTGAACAGGCTGGCGAAACGCCATAACAAATAAAAAAGGCCGGGAATCCGGCCTTTTTCATATCAGCTTGAGAGTTTAATTCAGCTCGCCTGAACCGGCTGAATAAAGGAAATCGGTGCTTTTTCCGGATCCTCGAATGTCACTTCTTCCCAGGCGTCTTTCTGGGCCAGTAATTCCCGCAGCAAACGGTTATTTAACGCATGGCCTGATTTATGACCGTTAAATGCGCCAATCAGGCTGTGGCCCAGTAGATACAGATCACCAATGGAATCCAGAATTTTGTGTTTTACGAATTCATCCACATAGCGCAGTCCGTCTTCGTTGAGAATCCGGTAATCATCCACCACCACGGCATTATCCAGACTCCCGCCCAGGGCCAGATTGTTCGCCTGTAAGGCTTCAATCTGGTTCATAAACCCAAAGGTGCGCGCGCGACTGACTTCTTTTACAAAGGACGTGGTGGAGAAATCCACTTCAGCGGTCTGGTTGCGATCCTTGAAAGCCGGATGATCAAAGTCGATCGTAAAGGCCACCTTGAAACCGTTAAACGGCTCAAAGCTCACGTGTTTGTCGCCGTCTTCCACCCTGATTTTGCGTTTAATGCGAATAAAGCGCTTGGGCGCGGCCTGTTCATGGATGCCGGCAGACTGCAGCAGGAAAACAAAGGGGCCGGCGCTGCCATCCATAATCGGCACTTCCGGCGCATTCAAATCAATATAGGCGTTATCAATGCCCAGACCCGCCAGAGCCGAAAGCAGATGCTCGACGGTTGAGACGCGCACATCGCCCTTCACCAGTGATGTGGAGAGGGTGGTGTCACCGACATTTTCAGGCTTGGCCGGAATGTCCACAGGCTCATCCAGATCCACCCGCCGGAAAACAATTCCGGTATCGGGCGCCGCAGGTCGTAAGGTCAAATAGACCTTTTCACCTGTATGCAATCCTACGCCGGTTGCCCGGATGACGTTTTTCAGAGTGCGCTGCTTAATCACCTGTCAAAATCCTCAATCTATTACCATTACAATGTTCGAAATATATGCAAAACACAAGCCACTTACTAAAACCCGCATATTATACAACTATAAGCATAGCAGCGTCACGAAACCGTAATAATAGAACAGTTTCACATATTTCAGCAACTTGTGTTAACTAGCGTCTAATTGTTGTAAAACTTGACACTTCATCACAATTTTCTATTCACTCAGATAATAAATGGTTTTATCGACGGCGGCGTCTAGTCGGCCTGACGACGCAAAAATGCCGGAATATCCAGAAATTCCATGCTTGATTCACTTCCATCGGCATACTTTTCTGCAGCAACCTTGTTCCGAATCACGGTTGGCCGATCAAGCTGACCATAGTCCACTTCACCCGAGCTGGTTTTATCCACGACCAGTTTGACCGAAGTATCCTCCGGCAGTTCCACTTCGTGTCCCGCACCCAGTCCTGTCGCCACAACTGTCACCCGCATATCGCCATTTAATTCAGGATCCAGCACGGTGCCGACAATCACGGTGGCGTTTTCAGACGCAAACTCACGCACCGTATTACCGACTTCGTCAAACTCGCCAATGGTCATATCCATCCCGGCAGTGACGTTCACCAGAATACCGCGCGCACCGGAGATATCAATATCTTCCAGCAGGGGACTGGCAATCGCCATTTCCGCTGCCTCGCGCGCCCGTTCTTCACCATTGGCCTGACCGGTGCCCATCATCGCCATGCCCATTTCCGACATCACGGTTTTCACATCGGCAAAATCAACATTCATGATGCCCGGCTGCGTGATCAGTTCGGCAATGCCCTGCACTGCGCCCAACAGAATATCGTTGGCCACCTTGAAGGCATCCAGCAGGCTGACATTCTTGCCCAGCACACTGAGCAGTTTTTCATTGGGAATGGTAATCAGCGAATCGACATTCTGTTTTAATTCATCAATGCCTTTGGTGGCTGAATCCATGCGCTTCTTGCCTTCAAAAGGAAAGGGCTTGGTGACCACGGCGACAGTGAGAATACCCATTTCCTTGGCGATTTGCGCCACCACCGGCGCACCACCGGTGCCGGTGCCGCCCCCCATGCCGGCAGTAATGAACACCATGTCCGCGCCTTCCAGCGCTTCCTGAATGCGTTCCCGATCCTCCATCGCCGCCTGACGACCGATTTCCGGATTCGCGCCTGCGCCCAGGCCTTTGGTGATGTTGCTGCCCAGTTGCAACACGGTTCGCGCCGTCGTATTGCGAATCGCCTGCGCATCGGTATTGGCGCAAATAAAATCGACGCCTTCGATGCTCTGCGTCACCATGTGTTCGACCGCATTACCGCCGCCGCCACCGACGCCGATAACCTTGATCACAGCACTCTGACTGTAGGTATCCATTAATTCAAACATGTGTCACCCTCCTCACTGATAAAATTGATTTTGACTCTACAACTAAATTTAAAAATTGCCCTGAAACCAGCTCTTCATGCGTAACAAAATGCTACGCATCCCCCCGCCCATGCGCGCCTCTGATTCACGCATGGCCCGATTCTGATGACCGAACAGCAGCAGCCCCACGCCGGTCGCATGAATGGGATTGCGCACCACATCGATCAGCCCCACGACATACTGTGGCGCCGCCTTGCGCACCGGCATGTGAAAAATTTCTTCCGCCAGCTCCACCGCGCCTTCCATTTTCGAACTGCCGCCGGTAAGCACGATCCCCGCTGCGCACAGATCTTCAAAACCACTGCGGCGCAGTTCCGACTGAATCAGGGTAAACAGTTCTTCGTAACGCGGCTCCACCACTTCGGCCAGCGTCTGTCTCGCCAGTCGTCGCGGCGGACGATCACCGACGCTCGGCACTTCAATGGTTTCCTCGACACTGGCCAGTTGGGTCAGCGCGCAGGCATATTTAATTTTGATTTCCTCGGCGTACTGGGTCGGGGTGCGCAAGGCCACGGCAATGTCATTGGTGACCTGATCCCCGGCGATCGGAATCACCGCCGTGTGGCGAATCGCGCCTTCGGTGAACACGGCAATGTCGGTGGTGCCGCCGCCAATATCCACCAGACACACGCCCAGCTCTTTTTCATCTTCGGTCAGCACCGCCTGACTCGAGGCCAGTTGTTCGAGAATAATGTCATCGACTTCCAGCCCGCAGCGGCGCACGCATTTAATAATATTTTGCGCGGCGGATACCGCGCCGGTAACCATGTGCACCTTGGCTTCCAGACGCACGCCCGACATGCCCACCGGCTCGCGAATGCTTTCCTGCTGATCGATCAGAAATTCCTGCGGCATGATGTGCAGGATTTTCTGATCCGCCGGAATCGCCACCGCGCGCGCCGCATCGATCACCCGATCCACATCGGCCGGGGTCACTTCCTTGTCGCGAATCGCGACAATGCCGTGCGAATTCAAACTGCGAATATGACTGCCGGCAATCCCGGCATAAACCGAATGGATCTGACAACCGGCCATCAGCTCGGCTTCCTCCACCGCGCGCTGAATCGACTGCACCGTGGATTCGATATTCACCACCACGCCTTTTTTTAATCCTCGTGAAGGATGCGAGCCCAGACCGATGACTTCGATTTCATTTTCGTCCGTAACTTCACCGACGATGGCCACGACTTTTGAGGTGCCAATATCCAGTCCGACGATCAGATTTTTTTCTGCCTTTTTCGACACGGAAGCTTACTCCCCACCCTGATGAATGTGTTGATGTGATCCGGCTTTCCACGCCACCGACATGCCATTGCTGTAACGCAGATCGACGCGCTCAATCTCAGTGATATGCGCCGCCAGTAATTTTTTATACACGCGGATAAAACGCTGCAGCCGCGCCCCGGTTTGCTCACGCCCCAGCACCAGTTCGAAAGATTCATTCTCCGGCTGATTCAGTTTCAGACTCAGAGCCCGGCGTGAATTCATGTTTACTTCACTAATTCTCAGTCCGACATTGACCAGCAGGGCGCTGTCGCGCCGGTACGCTTCGCCTATCTCGGGCAACATATTTTCCGATCCGCTGAACAGGGGCAGCCGGGAAGGGTAACTGCTCGCCAGCGGCGTAAAACTCCGCCCCGCTTCATTCACCAGCCCGCCATTCGCCCAACGCGCCACGGCTTTTTGTTCCTGCACGTCGATGCCCAGCGTATCCGGCCAGATCCGTCGCACCGAAGCCTGCGCCACCCAGGGCAGTTGTTCGACCCGCTGCTTTACCGCCTCGATATCAACGCTGAAAAAACCCTGATGCGCCATCTCGGCCACCGCCCGTTGCAGCATGGCCTCATCCAGATGCACAAAATTACCCTGCACCCGCACCTTGCTGATGGGCAGGGTGGCCGGATCATTCAACAGAGAAACACACCAGCCCAGCAGCGCAATCACTCCCAGCAATAACAACGCCGTCCCCAGCATGCGCAAGGGCAATGCGCTTTTAAGCCGCCAGCCGGAGGCCGCGCGCGAACTCGACATCACCGCCTGAGAATTAGCCGCCATTGTTCATTTCTCCCATCGATACAGGCGCATGCTCAAGATTCAGGGTTTGTTCGAGGATGCGACAAATCAGTTCATCAAAACTTATCCCGGCGGCTTTCGCCGCCATCGGCACCAGACTGTGACTGGTCATGCCCGGCACCGTGTTAATCTCGATCACCCAGGGCGTGCCGTCTTCCTCACACATCAGATCCACCCGTCCCCAGCCCTGCGCGCCGACGGCATTAAAGGCCGACAGCGCCAGTCGTTGCAGGCGGGCTTCCTCATCGGCGGATAAACCGCAGGGGCAGTGGTAGCGGGTTTCATCGGACTGGTACTTGGCTTCGTAATCATAAAAGGCGTTGCTGGTTTCCAGCCGAATCACCGGCAGCGCCTGCCGCCCCAGCATCGCCACCGTATATTCCCGGCCTTCAATCCAGCGCTCGGCGATCACCTTGCCCTGATACTGCGAAGCCTGTCGCCAGGCGGGAACAAGTTCGTCCCCCGTCTCGACCTTGCTCATGCCCAGACTGGAACCTTCCAGCGCCGGTTTGACCATTAATGGCAGCCCCAGACTGGCCTGCACGAATTCCATATCCGTGTCTTCCTCCAGCAGCCTGTAAGCCGGCGTGGGAATGCCCGCGCCTTCAAAAAACTGTTTACAACGCAGCTTGTCCATCGCCAACGCCGAGGCCAGCACGCCGCTGCCGGTATAGGGAATATTCAAAATATCCAGCGCGCCCTGAATCACCCCGTCTTCACCGCCGGGGCCATGCAGGATAATAAAGGCGCGATCAAAACTGCCGCGGCGCAGGGTGTCGAGCACCGTGGCTTTCTGCACATCCACCCCCCAGGCATCGACGCCGCAACGCTTGAGTCCATCCAGCACCGCCTGCCCGCTTTGCAGGGAGACCGGCCGTTCCGCCGACCAGCCGCCCATGAGTACGGCGACTTTGCCAAAGGCCTTGACGTTGATATCTTCAAGCGACACGTTTGTCTCCGATAATTTTAATTTCACGCACCAGTTCGATGCCGTGTTCGGCTTTGACCTGCTGTTCGATATATTCGATCAGAGCCTCGATATCCGCCGCGCAGGCGGAGCCGGTGTTAATAATAAAGTTCGCGTGTTTTTCCGACACGCAGGCGCCACCCACGCAATGGTTTTTCAGTCCCAGCGACTCGATCAAACGCGCGGCGTAATCATTCGGCGGATTGCGGAACACCGATCCGGCATTGGGCCACTGGGTCGGCTGGGTCGCGCTGCGCCGCGCCAGATGGGTTTTGATCTGCTGCAAACTTTCTACGCTGTCGCCGGGCGCCAATTGCAAAGTGGCGGCGACAAACCATTCATCCAGCGGGCCGACGACCTTGCGATACGCCACTTCAAATTCCTTTCTTGCGCGCTGATGCAACTGCCCCTGCCGATCGACGGTTTCCACCGACTCGACCCGATCCCATATTTCGCCGCCCAGCGCGCCGGCGTTCATCGCCAGCCCCCCGCCGATGGTGCCGGGAATGCCGCAGAGAAATTCCGTTCCACGCAAACCCTGACGGGCGCACTGGCGCGCCAGTTGCGGCATCGCCAGCCCCGCCTCCACCCGCACCCGCTCATGTTCCAGAAACTGCAAGCCCTTGAGCACGCCGCTGGTGCAAATCACCGCTCCCGGCAGGCCACCGTCACGCACCAGCATGTTGCTGCCCAGTCCCACCCAGTGCAGCGCCTGCCGCTCATCCAGCGCATTTAAAAACTGCGCCAGATCATCGATGTCCGCCGGCCGGTAAAACTGCACCGCCGCCCCGCCCACTCGCCACGAAGTGTGCGCGCTCATGGGTTCCTGCAGGCGCAATTCGCCGCGCAGGTTCTCTCTGGGTTTGCTATTCATGGTTAGCATGACTCCCCGCCTCCGGCTTGCAGTTGCTGTTTCAGTTTTGCCGCCACCGCCCCGACATTGCCCGCGCCGAGGGTCAGCAGAATATCGCCGTCTTCCAGCACCGCTTTCAGGGTTTCCGCCAGCTCCTCAATCTGCTCGACGAACACCGGCTCCACCTGACCACGCAGGCGAATGGCGCGGGACAGGGCGCGGCCATCGGCGCCGGTAATCGGCGTTTCACCGGCGGCATAGACTTCCATTAACACCAGCGCATCCACCTCGGACAGCACCATGGTGAAGTCCTCGAATAAATCCCGGGTGCGGGTGTAGCGATGCGGCTGAAACGCCAGCACCAGACGACGTTCAGGCCAGCCGTCGCGGATCGCCTTGATGGTCGCCGCCACTTCACGCGGGTGATGACCGTAATCATCGATATGCAGAACCCGTTTGCCATCGACATCGTATTCGCCGTTGATCTGGAAGCGCCGCCCGATCCCGGCAAAGTTTTTCAGCGCGCGCACCACCGCCTCATCGGCAATGCCCAGCTCATGGGCGACGGCAATCGCCGCCAGCGCATTCAGCACATTGTGCTCACCCGGCATATTCAGATCGATTTTCAGCCAGTCTTTTTTGTCTTTACGCGACACGCGAAAACGGGTGCACTGACCGCTCTGCCGCAAATCCGAGGCATAAATATCAGCGCGCTCATCCAGCCCGTAACTGAGCACCGGACGGGTGACCTCGGAGAGCAGGCTGCGCACTTCCGGATCATCCACGCAGACTACCGCCAGTCCGTAGAAAGGCAGGTGGTGTAAAAACTCAAGGAAGGTCTGACGCAGCACATCAAAATCGCCGCCGTAGGTTTCCATGTGATCGGCATCGATGTTGGTGACGATCGCCATCATCGGTTGCAGGTGCATGAACGAGGCGTCGCTTTCGTCAGCTTCGGCCACCAGATAACGGCCTTCCCCCAGCCGCGCATTGGTGCCCGCGCTGTTGAGCCGTCCACCAATCACAAAGGTGGGATCCACCCCGCCCTCGGCCAGCACGCTGGCGATCAGACTGGTGGTGGTGGTCTTGCCGTGCGTCCCGGCCACGGCAATGCCGTAACGAAAACGCATCAGCTCAGCCAGCATTTCCGCCCGCGGCACCACCGGAATACGCAGCTTATGGGCGGCCACCACTTCCGGGTTATCGTCTTTTACCGCACTGGAGACCACCACCACATCGCTGCCCGCGACATTCTCGGCCGCATGCCCAAACACCACGGTCGCGCCCTGCTCCACCAGCCGCCGGGTCACCGCATTTTCCTGTAGATCCGAACCACTGACTTCATACCCCAGATTGCGCAAGACCTCGGCAATGCCGCCCATGCCCACGCCGCCGATGCCGACAAAGTGAATCCGGCGAATGCCGCCCATGCCCGGTTCGCCACGATTCGCGCCGACGTCGGTCGCCCGGCGGCCGTAATTACGCTGAACCTTGTCCACGACTTCAACCATGAGCAGCCTCCAGACAGCGTTCGGCCACCAGCCGGGTGGCCTCGGGCATGGCCGCGCCACGCGCCGCCAGCGCCATTTTCAACAGCCCGCGACGGCTTTTTTTCATGAGTCCGGACAGCATTTCAAACAGACTGTCCGCGCTCATCTGCGTCTGCGGTAATAATTTCGCCGCCCCGGCGCGCACCAGAAAATCAGCATTGGCGGTCTGGTGATCGTCCACCGCATGCGGATAGGGCACCAGAATCGCGCCCACGCCCGCCAGCGCCAGCTCGGAAATCGTCAGCGCCCCGGCTCGGCAGATCACCAGATCCGCCCAGGCGTAAGCGGCGTCCATGTCTTCGATAAATTCCACCACCTTCGCCTCCACCCCGACCATTTTATAATCCGCCCGGGTCGCATCGAGCTTGCCGGCGCCGGTCTGATGCCAGATATGCGGCCGGTGCGCCGTGTCAAAATTCGCCATCGCCGCCGGTAAAATCTGATTCAACGCCAGCGCGCCCAGACTGCCGCCGATGACCAGCAAATGCAGACGTCCCTTGCGTTCGCCGAAACGCTCGCTCGGCGTCGGCAAGCGGCCGATGGATTCGCGTACCGGGTTGCCGACGATTTCCACCAGTTGTCTTTTGCGGAAGGCGCCGGGAAAGGCTTCCATGACCCTGTCGGCAATGCGGCTCAGGAGCCGGTTGGTCAGCCCGGCGATGGCGTTTTGTTCGTGAATCAACAGCGGGCGCTGCAGCATGAACGCCGCCAGCCCGCCGGGGCCGGTGACAAAGCCGCCCATGCCCAGCACCGCATGCGGGCGCAGTTTCAGCATAATCATCAGCGCCTGCATCAGCGCCAGGTTCAGGCGCAGCGGCGCCAGCAGCCAGCCCGTAACGCCTTTGCCGCGCAGGCCGCTGATCGAAATCGTATGCAGGGGGAACCCGGCCTTGCGCACCACCCGCGCTTCCAGCCCTTTGTTCGTCCCCAGCCAGCTCACACTCACACCTTGCTCGCGCAGATAATCCGCCACCGCCAGCGCCGGATACACGTGCCCGCCGGTGCCGCCGGCCATGATCAGAATACGCAGGCTGTTCGCTTTATCCGCCATGCGCCCGCCCCTGTCGTTTGCGTCCGGCCGTCGGCTTTTTGTGAGTCAGCCCGGTGCGGGTTTCGTATTCGATGCGCAACAGCAGGGCGATGGCGATACACATCACCATCATGCTGCTGCCACCGTAACTCATCAGTGGCAGGGTCAGTCCCTTGGTCGGCAACACGCCCATATTGACGCCGATATTGGTAAAGGCCTGCAGGCCAATCCAGATCCCCAGCCCGTAAGCCACATAGGCCATAAACGGCCTGTCCTGTTTTTCCGCGCGCTGACCGATCATCAGCGCCCGCAGCACAATCGTCAGAAACAGGCCAATCACCAGCACCGCCACCAGCAGTCCCAGCTCCTCGGCCATCACCGCAAACAGAAAATCCGTATGCGCCTCGGGCAGGTAGAATAATTTCTGTACGCTGGAGCCCAGCCCCACGCCCAGCCATTCCCCCCGACCGAAGGCGATCAGCGCCTGCGTCAACTGGAAGCCGCTGTTGAACGGATCCGCCCAGGGGTTGAGGAAGGTGGTCAGGCGCGCCATGCGATAGGGCGCGGCCACCGCCAGCAGCGCCAGCATCGCCACCATGCCCGCGCCCAGCATCAGGAACTGCCACAGACGCGCGCCGCCCAGCCACATCATGCCCATGGCGGTGGCCATCATCACCGCCACCGTGCCGAAGTCCGGCTGCAGCAGCAGCAACATCGACAGCAACACCATCAGCGCCAGCGGCCGTAAAAAGCCACCGGCTTCGGTGCGCACCGCCTCGTTGTGACGCACCAGATAGCCCGCCAGATAAATCACCACAAACAGTTTCACCAGCTCCGCCACCTGCAGATTGACCGGCCCCAGCGCCAGCCAGCGTAAGCTGCCATTCACTTCACGCCCCAGCCCCGGCACGAACAGCAGCAGCAACAGCAGTACGCTGCCCAGAATCAAATACGGCCCGGCGGCCTGCCACAGGCGCATGGGCAAACGCCAGACACCCCAGGCCAGTCCCAGTCCCAGTCCCACATAAACCGCCTGACGAATCAGCAGGTAAAAGGGCTGGCCGGTTTTTTGATCGGAAATGGAAATCGAGGCCGATCCCACCATCACCAGTCCCAGCATCAGCAGGCTCACGGCGGGAATCAGCAACCAGGGATCGAGCCGCCACGCCATCGACGCGCGCGGATCCGGCTGCGCCTGCGTCGATATCCCGGCCTGTCTGATCGCCTGTACGCTCATTTAAGCTGGCTCTCCACCTGTTGTATAAAGGCGTCGCCCCGCGCCTCAAAACCGCGAAACATATCGAAACTGGCGCAGGCCGGTGACAGCAACACCGCATCCCCGGCCTGCGCGACATCCGCCGCGCATTTGACCGCCGCCGCCATATCCTGCGCCCGGATAATCGTCACCGAATCCGGCAGCGCCGCGGCAATCCGCTCCGCGTCTTCACCCATCAGCACCACCGCGCGCGCGCGTTGCGGCAGAATCTCAGCCAGCGGGGAAAAGTCCTGCCCCTTGCCCTGACCACCGGCAATCAGCACGATTTTTTCCGCCTCGACGCCGTCGATGGCGGCCATCGCCGCGCCCACGTTGGTGGCCTTGGAATCGTTGTACCAGTCCACCCCGCCATATTCGCCCAGCCACTGACAGCGATGCGCCAGCCCGGTGAAATTCTGCAGCGCCGCCAGCATGGCCGTCATCGGCAGTCCCGCCGCCTGCCCCAGCGCCAGCGCCGCCAACGCATTGGCCAGATTGTGGCGGCCGCGAATGCGCAATTTTTTGCCGGGGATCAGGCGCTCATAGCCGTCTTTTGTCCCCAGACACAACCAGTCTTCCCCCGCATGTTCACAAAGACCAAAATCACCTTCCCCCGGAGGACGCAGGCCGAAATGGATCAGACAATGGCCCGCGCCCAGCATTTCCAGTGTTGCCGTCACCCGGGGATCATCGCTGTTTACGATCAGGGTGCTGCTGCCGTGAAAAATGCGCGCCTTGGCCGCCGTGTAATCAGCCAGACTGCTGTAGCGATCCATGTGATCTTCACTGAGGTTGAGAATGGTCGCCGCCACGGTTTCCAGATGGCGCGTGGTTTCCAGCTGGAAACTGGAAAGTTCCAGCACATACAGATCGCGCGCGTCTGCGGGCCGAGCCGGCAACAGATCAAGCACCGGCGTCCCGATATTGCCGCCCACCGCCACATGGCGTCCGGCCGCCTCCGCCATCATTCCCACCAGCGTAGTCACGGTGCTCTTGCCGTTGGAGCCGGTAATCGCGATCACCGGCTCATTCACCAGTCGCGCAAACAGTTCGACATCGCCCATGATCTCCACGCCACGCGCCCGCGCCTCGACCACCAGCGGTTCGCGCAGGGAGACCCCGGGACTGAGCAGCAGCACATCGGCGCGCTCAAAGGCGCCGGCTTCGAAACCGCCGACAAACACCGCGACATCCGGCAGTTCTTCCTGCATCAGATCCAGCCCCGGCGGGTTGGCGCGACTGTCGGTGATCGCCACTTCGACATGATGACGGCGCAGAAAACGCGCACAGGACAGGCCGGTCGCGCCCAGTCCGACGATCAGCACCCGCTGCGAACGCAGGCTGTCCAGTATGTTGTCATCGTCTTGCATATTTTTTTTCATCGCCAGCATGATTAACGAACCTTCAATGTCGCCAGCCCCACCAGCACCAGGATCACGGTAATGATCCAGAAGCGCACGATAACGCGCGGCTCCGGCCAGCCCTTGAGTTCAAAATGATGATGCAGCGGCGCCATGCGAAATATCCGTCGCCCGGTCAGCTTGTAGGAGCCCACCTGTAAAATCACCGAGACGGTTTCCATCACGAACACGCCGCCCATGATGAACAGCACCAGTTCCTGCCGCACCATCACCGCGACAATGCCCAGCGCCGCGCCCAGCGCCAGCGCGCCGACATCGCCCATGAACACCTGCGCCGGATAGGTGTTGAACCAGAGAAAGCCCAGCCCGGCGCCGACAATCGCGCCGCAGAACACCACCAGTTCACCCACGCCATAGATATAGGGAATAGCCAGATAGGATGAAAACACCGCATGTCCGGTGAGATAGGCGAACACCGCCAGCGCCCCGGCCACCATCACCGTCGGCAGGATCGCCAGCCCGTCGAGACCGTCGGTAAGATTGACCGAGTTGCTGCTGCCGACGATGACGAAATAAGTCAGCAATACATAGCTGACCAGTCCAAGTGGAATCGCCACATCTTTGAATACCGGTACAATCAGCTCGGTCTCGGCCGGGCTAATCGCGCTGGTATAGAGGTAAACCGCCGCGCCGAAGCCGGCCACCGACTGCCAGAAATATTTATAACGGGCGATCAGACCGCGCGGATCCTGCTTCACCAGTTTTTTGTAATCATCGACCCAGCCGATAATGCCGAATATCGCGGTGGTGATCACCGCCACCCAGACATAGCGGTTGCTTAAATCCGACCACAGCAGGGTGCTGACAAAAATCGCCACCAGAATCAGCGCCCCGCCCATGGTCGGCGTTCCCGCCTTGCTGAAATGACTTTCTGGACCATCGTCGCGCACGGTCTGACCGATATTGTATTTGCTGAGTTTTTTGATCATCACCGGCCCCACCACGAAAGAAATCAGCAACGCGGTGAGCACGCCGAGAATCGCGCGCAGGGTCAGATAATTAAAGACATTGAAGCCGCTGTAGATTTCCTGCAGGTATTGGGCGAGATGATAAAGCATGTCAGCTCCCCTCCCCGTCAATACTCACCGCGTGGACGATTTTTTCCATCTGCATGCGCCGCGAGCCTTTCACCAGCAGGGTGACTTCATTATTCAGATCCTCACGCAAACGCTCGATCATGCTGCTGTGGCTATCAAAAGATTGCGCCGCATCCCCGAAGGCCTGCGCGGCATGCCGGGCCAGCCCGCCCAGCGTATAAAGACGTTGCACGCCTGAGGCGCGCGCCTGTTCGCCCGTCTGCGCATGCAGCGCGGTTTCATTCTCACCCAGTTCGCCCATGTCGCCCAGCGCCAGAAAATGCCGGCCGGAAAAATCCGCCAGCACCGCCAGCGCCGCCTTCATCGAAGCCGGGTTTGCATTGTAGGTATCATCAATAATGCGGCTGCCGGCGATACCGGCCTTGAGTTGCAAACGCCCGGGCACCGCCTGCATGCTCTCCAGTCCGCGACGAATGGTCTCCGGATCAACCCCTGCGCCGATGGCGACGGCGGTGGCCGCCAACGCATTCATTAAATTGTGCCGACCCAGCAGCGGCAGACGAAGCGCAAAAGCGCCAGCGGGGGTTTCTATCTGCACCCGACCGTCAAGCGGCGGCCAGCCTGCCCGCACCGCCGCCCTGTTCTCAATGGCGAAATCCAGAACGCGCAAATCTTTATTTTCAGCGTCGATGCTTTGCTTCCACAACGGCGCAAACTGATCATCGCTATTGATCACCGCGCAGCCCTGCTCGCGCAGACCGGAATAAATTTCCGCCTTGGCCCGCGCCACACCTTCAAGACTGCCGAAACCGGCCAGATGCGCGGAAGCCGCGTTGGTGATCACGGCCACATCCGGCTCGGCCAGTTTGGTTAAACAGGCAATTTCACCGGCGTGATTCGCGCCCATTTCAATCACCGCATACTCATGCGTCTGCTGCAGACGCAGCAGGGTCAGGGGCATGCCGATATCGTTATTCAAATTGCCCCGGGTCGCCAGCGTCTCGCCTTTCTGACTGAAGATGCCGGCCAGCATTTCTTTCACCGTGGTCTTGCCGTTGCTGCCGGTGACCGCCACCAGCGGCAGAGAAAAGCGTCTGCGCCAGTGTTGCGCCAACAGGCCTAAAGCCTGATGCGCGTCATCCACGATCAGAGCCGGACTCACGCCCATGTCTTTTTCAAGTAAACAGGCGGCGGCGCCCGCCTCGATGGCCTGCGCGGCAAAGGCATTGCCGTCAAAATTCGGCCCGCTCAACGCGATAAACAGTTCGCCGGTTTGAATGCGGCGGCTATCGGTGCTCACCCCATCAAGCGGGACATCGTCACCGATGACGCTGACCTTCAACCCCGCTGCGCGCAAGGCCTCGGCGGCGGCGGACAGGCGCATATGAAATCCGCGTGTGCTATTCATGCTTCACCCGCCTTTATCTGCAACTGTTTTTCCGCCTCAAGCACATCACTGAAGGGGAGTTTTTCCGCGCCTGTTATTTGATAATCTTCGTGCCCCTTACCGGCGATCAAAACCACGTCACCGGCCTGCGCCTGCGTGATCGCCATCGCAATCGCCGCCGCGCGATCGGCTTCCTGCAGGACATTTTTATTCACACCCGGCTCGATGCCGCCGGCAATGTCAGCGAGAATTTTCTGCGGATTTTCAGAGCGTGGATTGTCGTTGGTCAGAATAATGTTGTCCGCCAGCCGCGCCGCGACTTCGCCCATCAACGCGCGTTTGCCCTGATCGCGATCGCCGCCGCAACCGAACACGCACCAGCACTGAGCGCGCGCATGTTCGCGTACGGCATTTAAAGCCTGCTCCAGCGCATCAGGCGTATGCGCGTAATCCACCACCACCAGCGGCTGCTCGCCGCCGCCCAGACATTGCATGCGCCCGGCCACCGGCTGCAGTTTTTCAAGCCGCTCAAGGATCTGTTTGAAGGGCAGGCCTTTTTGCCCCAGCACCGCCAGCACCGCCAGCGCATTGCCGGCGTTGAAACGTCCCAGCAGGGGCAGAGCCAATTCAGCCGACCCCCAGGGTGTTTGCACCTGCATGGACAGCCCCTGCGCATCCAGTTTTAAATGGCTGCCGACAACATCCGGCTTATATTGTTCATCTAAACCATAGCGAATCAAATTGATCTCTTTTGACAAATTCGCCGCCAGCTCGCGCCCGTATTCATCATCCACATTGATCACCGCCGACTTCAATCCCGGCATTGAAAACAGACCGGCCTTGGCCCGGGCATAGCTTTGCATGTCGCCGTGATAGTCGAGATGATCGCGGCTGAGATTGGTGAACACCGCGCAGTCGAAACGAATGCCGTTGACCCGCCCCTGTTCCAGCGCGTGCGAGGAGACTTCCATGCTGATCTCGGCCACGCCCTGTTCACGCATGTCAGCCAGCCACTGATGACAGTGCAGAGCATCGGGGGTGGTGAAACCGGTATGGCTTAAATCACCGAGACGCCCCGTTCCCAGCGTGCCCATCACAGCGCAGTTTTCCCCCAGACATTGCCCCAGATATTGACTGACCGAGGTCTTGCCATTGGTGCCGGTGATGCCGGTAATCGATAAATGCGCGGAGGGTTCGCCATAGAAACGATCGGCAATCAGACCCAGTTTTTCACTCAGTCCGGCGACCGCAATCAACGGAATTTTTTCGCCGTTCGCCGCCACCCGCCAGCCCTGCATGACCGCCGGCAGTTGCGCATCGGTTTCCCAGAGCACCGCCTGCGCGCCAGCCTGCACCGCCGCCTCGATAAAGCTGGCGGCATCATGGGTCAGGCCGCTCAGAGCGATAAAAACATCGCCCCGTTTTAATCTCCGGCTGTCCAGACACAGGCCCGTCACCGCGCGATCCGCTTCTGCGGAGATCGCCAGCATGCCGTTCAGTAACTCAGCCAGCATCATCGGTTTGAGCGCCGCCGCATTCATCATAGATGACCTCCCTGCGCGCCCGTCATCGCGGCGGGCAGTCCGGCCAGCGTAACCCGCTGCGCGGAAATATCATCCGGACTCACATTCAGCAGACGAAGCGCGCCGGACATCACCTGCGCAAACACCGGCGCGGCCACTTCGCCGCCGTAATAAACATCGCCGCGCGGTTCGTTGATCATCACCACCATCACCAGACGCGGATCGCTGGCGGGAGCCATGCCGGCAAACACGGAAATATAGCGATCATCGCTATAACCGCCGGCGGTGGCTTTTTTCATGGTGCCGGTCTTGCCCGCCACCCGATAACCGGGGATCGCCGCGCGGGTTGCGGTGCCGCCTTTGTGCACCACCGACTCCATCATCAGGCGGACTGCGCGCGCAACTTTTTCCGGCATCACCTGTTCCCCCCGAAGCGGCTCTTCCTCCGCCGAGGGGGGTAAAAAACGCACCGGCATCCGCCGACCGTCATTGGCCAGCACCATGTAGGCGCGCGCCAGTTGCAGCGGCGTGACCGAGACGCCATAGCCATAGGCCAGGGTGGCGCGTTCAATGTCGCGCCAGTGACGGCTGCGGGTAAACACACCGCCGACTTCACCGGGGAAACCGCTGCCGGTGGTTTCGCCAAATCCCACGCGCGCATAGGCCCGCCAGAGCCGGTCCGGATCGATCGCCAGCGCCATCTTGCTGGCGCCGACATTGCTGGATTTCTGAATCACGGTGGAGACGCTGATGCGACCGTAATTGCGGATATCGCGAATCCGGTAACGTCCGACCCGGAACACCCCCGGCGTCGTATCGATCAGGGTCTGGGGCCGGTACTTGCCGCTTTCCAGCGCCGCCGCCACCGTGAACGGCTTGGCCGTCGAACCCGGTTCAAACACATCGGTCACTGCGCGGTTGCGATAATTTGCGCCACGCAGCTGGCCGCGATTATTCGGGTTATAGGACGGCTGATTGACCATCGCCAGCACTTCGCCGGTGCGTGAATCCAGGATCACGGCGGAACCCGAACGCGCTTTCTGTTTGATCACCATGCGTTTGAGTTCACGGTAGGTCAGGTACTGCAGACGACGATCCAGACTCAGGGTTAAATCCTTACCGGGGTGCGCCTTGCGGATCAGTTCGATATGTTTCACCACCCGACCCATGCGATCTTTCAACACCCGTTGCGAACCGGGCACGCCCTGCAGCCAGTCGTTCCAGGCCAGCTCCAGCCCTTCCTGCCCCTCATCATCCACATTGGTGAAGCCCAGCACATGGGCGGCGACTTCACCGGCCGGATAATAACGATGATATTCCCGCTGCAGCGAGACTCCGGGAATGCCCAGCGCCATCACCTGCGCCGCCAACTGCGGGGCGATGTGGCGTTTGATATACACAAACTCACGTTGCTTGCGCGGCAACACCAGCTGCTCCAGCTTGCTGAGTTTCATGCCCAGTAGTTTGGCGATGCGCGGCCATTGTTCGTGGGCGGCGATAAAATCCTCCGGCTGCACCCAGACGGAATCCACCGGGGTGCTGATCGCCAATGGTTCACCGTTGCGATCCATGATCATGCCGCGGTGCGCCACCACCGGCAGCACCCGCAGATAACGGGCGTCGCCCTGATGCTGCAGGAAATCCTTGCGCAACACATGCAGATCCACGCTGCGCCAGATCAACAGCAGCGCGCTCGTCACCACCAGCAGCAGCACGACGCTGAGGCGAAAACGATTGCACTTATGTTCGTTTGTCTGAGTCATGGTTTGACGATGATTATTTTTTCATATTCCATTTGCGTCATGCCCAATCGCTGACGCGCCAATTTTTCAATCCGGCCACTGGTCGCCCAGGTGCTTTGTTCCAGTTGTAACTGTCCCCATTCCACTTCCATCGCATCCCGCGTTTTTTGCAAACTGTTCAACTCGACAAACAGCTTGCGACTCTGGTGTTTGCTGTACACCACCGCCAGCGCCGAGAGCACCACCAGCGCCAGCAACAGCGGAACGACGAATGAGAGACGCACATTCACCGTTCAGGCCAGCCGTTCCGCTACCCGCATCACGGCGCTGCGCGCGCGCGGGTTTTGTTCCAGCTCGGCCTCACCGGCGCGCACCGCCTTACCGATCAGGCGCAGATCCGGATTCAGTTGCGCCTGCATCACCGGCAGATCCGGTGGAAAATCATCGCCGCGCGCGGCGTCACGCATGAACCGTTTCACCCGCCGGTCTTCCAGCGAATGAAAGCTGATCACCACCAGACGCCCCCCCGGTTTAAGCATCTCGACGGTCTGTTGCAGCACTTCGTCCAGATCATCCAGCTCGCGGTTGATATAAATGCGAATCGCCTGAAAACTGCGCGTCGCCGGATCCTTGCCTTTCTCCCAGGCTGGATTGGCGGCGGCAACGATTTCAGACAATTGTTTGGTTGTCGTAATGGCTTTTTCTTTGCGCGCCTGTACGATGGCGCGGGCAATGCGTTTCGCAAAACGCTCTTCACCGTATTCTTTTAATACTGTCGCGATATCCTGCTCCCTGGCCTCGGCCAGCCATTCGGCGGCCGATTGTCCCTGCTGCGGATTCATGCGCATATCCAGCGGGCCGTCTTTCTGAAAACTGAACCCGCGACGGGCGTCATCCAGTTGCGGCGAAGACACCCCCAGATCCAGCAAAATGCCATCGACCTGATGTGTCCAGCCCAGTGCCTCTACCTGCGCGTTCATCATGGCAAAACTGTCCTGCCTGATTAGAAAACGTGGATCGCCGGCAAACCGCTGGTTCGCCACCTCAATCGCCGCCGGATCTTTGTCCAGCGCCAGCAAACGCCCCTCCTCGCCCAGCGCATTCAGAATCGCCGCGCTGTGACCGCCGCGACCGAACGTACCGTCCACATAACGTCCGGCGGGATTCACATTCAGCGCCGCCAGCGCTTCATCGAGGAGCACCGGCTGATGTTCAGTCTGTTCCCTCATCGCTACAACGATAAGGATTCGAGCTGTTCAGACATGGCGCTTTCATCACCATTGCTTTCCAGCCAGGCGTCACAC
>WFVC01000124.1 GCA_015491815.1 Gammaproteobacteria bacterium
GCGGACGAATGAAAGCGTTGATCAGACCCAGCACCAACGCCGCCTTGAATAGAGTGGCGGTTGAGTTGATGCGAATACCGGGAACAAGCAGACTGGCGATCCACAGGCCGATGGCTGTGATCAGCCAGATAAAAAGAATGCCGATGAGCATAGCTGCGATCCTGCAAATAGATTGATAGTAAGTCTAATGGTACAGGCTCTGAATTCGGGAGGCCACCGCTGTATTCAGAGCCTGTACCCTGCAGGCTATCTTCTTTTCCGGTTAACAGTTTTTATGGTTTCGTTTTTTGTTCCGGGGTTTGCCCGGGAAAACGAGAGTGCGTTTTGTTTCGCGTTTGCCGTATTTGTCGGTCGCAATTAATACAAGCTGTTTTTTGCCGTGTAATTTTGGCAGGCTATTCAAACTCAGCTCGGAACCCGTTCCCAGCGTTTTACCTTCCAGTTTCCAGAGCAGGGCATCCTCTGCAAGGGGTTCGCCGTGACAGTCTATTGCGCGTCCCCATAGCAACAGACCTTTTGCTACATCTACTTCAGCGTTCTCATCGGGATTTAAAATGTCTACCTGAGGCGCGCGGGTCGGATTCCGCAGGCGTTTGCTTTGATCTTTTGCAGTGTTGAAGCCATCACAGGCCAGCACGTTGACGTGGAGTGAACCGGCGGGAAGATGTGATATATCGAGGCAGCAGCTGTTTTCCGTCAGACTGCTTGCCAGTCCATTCCAGCTTTTGCCATTATCAGCAGACCATTGCAGCGCATATTCCAGCCTTGCTTTTGCGTCTGCGCTGACTGACCAGTCGAGCAGCAGCATGCCTGATTTATTGATGCTGGCTTTTTCAATCCTGATTTTCACTGTTTTTGCAGGCGCTTTCTTTTGCCATAAAATATCTTTTCCCGCTCTTATTTGTAATATTTGTCCGCCTTTTGCATAGGGGATGAGCGCCTGAAAGGTATAAGGCGGTTGCAGATCCGGGCTGCCGGCGCAGTTACAGTTTCCCGTTCCCTGAGCCTGGGCGCCAGTGATATGTACCGGGGCAGAGGACAATTTTCCTCCATTTTTGTTCAGCAATTCCGCCTGCTGCCTGACGGGTGTTCCACCGATAACCAGAGGGCGGGCGGTTACCCGGGCGACATGGGTGACATGATAGGCGTTATCTTCATCTACATAACCAATGAGGCTGATGAGATCATCACGGCGTGAGAACGACATATCGATCCCGCCCTGACCGCCTCCTGTGCTGTTGCCTGCCGGAAAGGTGGTGGATTGCAGAGGCGCCTGATTGAGCATCTGCTGATGACCATAAATAGAAATCCAGTTGGGTGTACAGTAGGACATGAAGTCTTTATCAGTAGGCGGGTGAATCGCGC
Source organism: Gammaproteobacteria bacterium (assembly GCA_015491815.1). Classification (GTDB taxonomy): domain Bacteria; phylum Pseudomonadota; class Gammaproteobacteria; order UBA6429; family Thiohalophilaceae; genus JAADGZ01. The sequence continues at coordinate 1,366 of WFVC01000124.1, forward strand.
CATTACGGATATCGAGACCGTATTCGCCGGTGGCGGCGGTGGGGGCGCCTGCCGGATCATAGGGTTCATAAGCCGGATAGCCGGGGTCGCCCGCCCCCACGCCGCCGCAGGGAGCATGAGGTCGGCCCAGTTGGTGACTAAGTTCATGCGCCATGGTCACGCCATTATTAACAGCGCCGGCGCCCACGCCGCCCATCGCGCAGCCGATGACCGGCCCCATGGGAATACCGTTAGCCATGATGCCGTAATACAGCCAGTTAGCCTGATTGCCATCGAATACTGCGGCAGCCTGAATCTGAGTCATGAGGCTAACCCAGTTAGGCGAGCAACAGCCTGCGCAACTCGGTGCATCCGTTAGCGGCTGGGTGAGGGTAATCGTGCCGGCAATGCGGCTGGTGAAAGTTGCAGAAATGGGCAGTGTTGCCAGCGTGTAGGGAAGCGTCGTATTCACATTTGCCAATGTCGGCGCGCCCAGCACCAGATTGGAGCCACCGGCGGGATTGGGTCCGTTGTAGCCGATGCTGATCGCCGCGACCTGTATTGTCTGGGTCATGTTGACATCGACCGTGGTGCTGGCGCTGGCATTGCCGCCACCGCAGGGTGCGGAAGGGGAATTGAGATTGATACTTAGCCGTAGACGACCGGTCATTTGTGCAGCCGGAATAACAAAATTCAGAGTGGTGTTGATATTGCCGCGTTCGATAGCGTAGGCGGGGTTGGCCTGTGCGGTAACAGTTCCCGGCGCCCAAGCCGCAAGATCGGCAACGGTGCTGATACTGCCGCCGCTGATGCGTTCAACCCGTAAGGTGCCGGTAACATTTGCCAGTGTCCCGCTATCCCAGTCCGGATCCTGGCCGCTGCGGACATAGACCCGCACCCAGGCGGATTTGCCTGTTACCAGTTGCAGACTATTGTCCGGACCGCGATCGCTGGCATCAGTCAGGTGCTGGCTGGCGCGGTAATACTGAATCCCCTGAGTGACTTCCATGCCCTGTATACTGAGGTTGGGGCGCTTGTGAATCCAGACGTCAATCTCCCTGTTCTGGCTGGCAGGGGAACAGGCGCCACTGGCATCAATCACGGCACGCCAGTGGCGGGTTGTGTTTCCATCGGGCACGCTATAGGTGAATGAACCGGTAGCCGGAGCCGGTGTGCGCTCGGTTTGCACATGGCCATGCTCATCCAGCAGTTTCACGGAAATAGTCTCGCCTGCGCAGACATCCCAGGAAACCGATATCTCATCATCGGGGGTAACGCAAAGTCTTGTTGTTTGCCCGTTTACTCTAAAGCTGCGGATATCGACAGCCGCGCCGGCAAAGTTTGCGCTTAATACGCCTCGGCGATAAATATCGATAAAACGTCCACAGACACGCGCCGTTTCTTCAAAAATTTTCAACTGCAATCCACAGGAGGCATTGGCGGGGACGCGAACCATAATCTGGGTGTCGGTCCAGCTATCAGCTTCGACCGAAATCCAGCCGCCAGTTCCGCGACGCCGGAATTCAACGCGTCCCGCTTCATCGGTAAAGCCATTACCTGTAATCGTAATAAGACTGCCTGCGCAGGCGCTTGCCGGGCTTATGCCGGTAATAAAATAGCGCATACGTGAACTGCCCCGTATCAGATCGGCGAGATCACGCGCGCATTCCAGATCTTCATTGACGGGTGGGATACAGGGTCGGCGGCGGGGCGGAAACCGCACAGGGCCATCATCAGGGCCGCATTCCCCGCCAAAACCACCGATAATACCGCCAAACTGACGCAGGCCATCCTGACTGGCCAGCGCATCGACAGCATAGCGCTGTAATGACAACAGAGCTTCAAACTGGCAGAGTACGCCAAGGGTTCCAATCAGGGGGCCTTCCGGTTCAAAATCGCCGCCATAGAGATAGGCTGCCGCGGCCATAATCGGCAAGGACATGCTTTGGCCTGCTGATGAGGGTGAAGAGGCGGGGGATTGCAAATAGCGAGTGGAATCGTAAGGAGTTTTTTCCATACTTTGTTTCAGGTAGGCAAGCGTCTGCCGCCGATGTTCAATATCAATACCCTGTTGCTGAATCAGATTCTCCAGTGTGAATTTAAAGCGTTCGCTAATGCGGACATCACCGCCCAGTACCTCGATAGCATCCCGTCCCAGACGGTCGATAATATCGAAGTCCGGGCCGGGGCATAAAGTTGAGCGGCGCAAACTGATATATTGTTTTGAACCGGGGGCGGCAATCAGGCCGATGGCGGCCTCGATGTCCGATCTTATCGCGTGGGGCGATACGGAGGTATTGACAAGATCCTCAAGTGAGGCCGGAGTCTTGCTATGTGTTTCCAGTTGCTCGTCGCGCAGGCGTATATTTATTTTCGAGCGCTGATTGATTTTAATCCGTTTCTTGTCGCGTGAAGCATAAATGCGATTACCCTCGCGATCGAGCAGGGCAATCTGAACCGCCACCTGTCCTTTATGAACCTGTTCCAGTTCATCGTCATTAATATGGAGGCGGTAGTAACCCTGACAGTTGCTTAAGGTGCTGGCGACAAGTTTGTCACCGCTGCAGGTATCGCCCCAGGCCTCGACACGAATACCGTGAATGAGCGCCTTGCTTTTTGTGCTACGTTGAATTTTTCCTTCAATACTATATCGATTATTCTTAATCATGATTTACTCCTTGTAAAAAATTGAATATTGACTGCAGGTTTTTATTTCAGGATCAAGCAAGCCGTGGACTCAGTCGGCCTGGTGTAACAGGAGGTCTGGCGAAAATAAAAAAGGACGGCGTCTTCAGTAAAGAGGAATGACCATTCTGCAAGCCTCCCTGTTGCTCTTGGATGGCTATAAAGTATCAGGGTGGTTTTTCCTGTCAAGTGTTGTCAGGTAGAGATAAACGATAACGATGATAATAATGATGAGTTTATCGTTCTATTTGGCGATACAATGTTATCCGCATAGACAGGCATAACGCGCATGCGTTGATAATACGTGACAGGTTTGCGCAGGATCATTTTATCGCAGGGTAAATATCAATGTTGGCTTGAAGAACTGTGTATGCGGGCGTGGTCAAAATATTGGTTTTTTAGCACTAAATTGAGCAGGGGATCCATTATGCAAAAGGCGAGTGATGATTATGCGCGGCAGAATGTCGACGAGTCACTGAGCAGCCTGCATGTTGATCGTGAGCAGGGTCTGCGTGAGGATGAGGCGCGCGCGCGTTTGCAGCGTGACGGTTACAACGAGATCAAAGAGAAAAGCGAGCCGCTCTGGCATCGTATCTTCCGTCGTTTCTGGGGACCGATTCCGTGGATGATCGAGGTGGCGGCGCTACTTTCGGCGCTGGTGCAGAAGTGGGAGGACTTCACCATTATCTGCATTATGCTGTTGGTCAATGCGCTGCTGGATTTTCTTCAGGAACATCGTGCGCTTAATGCGCTGCAGGCTCTGCGGCAACATCTGGCTAATCAGGTGATTGTCCTGCGCGACGGAGTGTTTCGCAGTCTGCCCGCCCGTGAGCTGGTCGTAGGCGATATTATTCGCCTGCGTATCGGCGATATTGTGCCGGCCGATGTGCAACTGCTGGACGGCGATTATCTGTTGCTGGATCAGTCGGCGCTGACCGGGGAATCGTTACCGGCGAGCAAGAAAGTCAACGAAGTGGCGTACGCCAATACCATCGTCAAACAGGGGGAGATGCGGGCGCTGGTCATCAATACCGGCATGCGCACCAATTTCTCCAGCGTGGTCGCGCTGGTGGCCGAAGCGCAGCTTGCCGAGCGCAGTCATTTTCAGAAAATGGTGATTCAGATCGGCAATTTTCTTATTCTGCTGACCCTGGCGCTGGTGCTGTTGATCATCATGGTGTCGCTGTTCCGGCATGAGGACTTTCTGGAAATCGCCCGTTTCGCGCTGGTGCTCACGGTGGCGGCGATACCGGTCGCCCTGCCGGCGGTGTTGTCGGTAACGATGGCGGTGGGCGCTTTAAATCTGGCGCGGCGTCAGGCTATCGTCTCGAAGTTAACCGCGATTGAAGAGCTGGCCGGGGTGGATATTTTCTGTTCGGATAAAACCGGCACCCTGACGCGCAATGAAATGCAGGTCGCGGAACCGGTAGCGCTGGATGGTTTCACAGAACAGGATCTGTTTTTGTATGCGGCGCTGGCCTCAAGGCTGGAAAATAATGATCCCATCGAGCTGCCCATTTTTCATTATCTGGATGAACACTTTCCTGCGCTGGACTGGCGGGCTTATCGACAGCTTTCTTTTTCACCTTTTGATCCGGTGCGCAAACGCACCGAGGCGGAGATCGAAATACAGGACGAATCGTTCAAGGTTGTGAAAGGCGCGGCGCAGGTGCTGATTAAAATGGCGGGGCTGGATGACGCCATCATTACCGAGTTGAATCGAACCGTGGAGCTACTGGCAAGGCGGGGCTATCGCACGCTGGCGGTGGGACGTCAGCGGGAAAATGAAAAGCTGGAATTGATTGGCCTGATCCCGCTTTATGATCCGCCGCGCCGGGATTCGCGTCAGGTCATCGATGATATGCGCGCCGACGGGGTGACCGTGAAAATGGTCACGGGGGATAATCTGGCGATTGCCCGCGAGATCGGTCGCCTGCTGGGACTGGAGCAGGAAACCATTCGTTCGGCCCAGCTTTCCGGTAGCGGCAGTGAAGAATTACTGAACATGGTTTCTGCTTTGAGCGCGGCGATTTACCGGCGTCTGAAGGGCGAGGTTAGTCAGCGCGAGGCGCTGCGTTTTGCCGATGAGGTGATGGAAACGCTCACGGAACTCTACGACACGCGTTTGCTGGAACGGGAGTTTCTGCATACGCATGAGTCGGCGATCGTGGAGATGATCGAGTCGGTTGATATTTTTGCCGAGGTGGTGCCGGAAGATAAATATCATATCGTCGACACTTTGCAAAAAGGCGGGCACATCGTCGCCATGACCGGCGATGGCGTGAACGATGCGCCGGCCCTGAAAAAAGCGGACTGCGGTTTTGCGGTGTCGAACGCCACTGATGCCGCGCGCGCGGCGGCGGATATTATTCTGACTGCGCCGGGCCTGTCGGTTATTAATGAGGCGGTGAAGCAGGCGCGCATTACCTTTGAGCGTATGAAGAGTTACGCCATTTTCCGCATTGCCGAAACCATCCGGATTATTCTGTTCATGACCCTGAGCATCGTGGTTTTCAACTTTTATCCGATTACCGCCCTGATGATTATTCTGCTGGCTCTGCTCAACGATATTCCTATCCTCGCGATTGCCTACGACAATACCCGGGTGCGTTCCTCACCGGTGCGCTGGAATATGCGTGAACTGTTAACCATTTCCAGCGTGCTCGGGATCAGCGGCGTGGTTTCATCTTTTCTGCTGTTTTTTATTTTACAGGAACGGGGCGTTGCAGAAGAAATGATTCGCAGCCTGCTATTTTTAAAACTGATCGTCGCCGGGCACAGCACGCTCTACATCACCCGGGTTGAAGGCTGGTTTTGGCAACGACCGTGGCCATCGCCGTTATTATTCGGCGCAACCTTTGGCACCGAAATACTCGGCACCCTGATCGCCGTTTACGGGATCTGGATCACGCCGATAGGCTGGGAAGCGGCGCTGTGGATCTGGGTCTATGCCCTGCTCTGGTTGCTAATCAATGACATGGTCAAGATGTGGGCCTACCGGGCGTTGCGGAAAGGGTTGTATTCGTAACGACACTCATGCTTTCGGTAAGGCGTCGGAGTTAAATTTGATTCCGACACCGGGTACTGTCAGGTGACGCAGCCCTCGGGTGGGCGGAACCAATTCTAAATAGCTGTTCCCAATTCCAGTACACTATCATTACCGGAGCCTGTTGTAGGTACGATTTCAATCGTACCTGTACGGCTGAAACCGTACCTACAATTCCACCGCTATTCCATAGGTGTACTGGAATTAGGAACAGCTATTTAGTCACAGCGAAGTGAACAGCCGGTATTGCATGCCGGAAAAGTCAGATTGTGTGCTCATGATCCTGTTTCTCCGATTCAGTTCGTGCGATGCCCAGCAGATGCAGCAATTCCTTGATGCTGTGAAAGGCATGCCTGCCTTCGTTGCCCAGTCTTTCCACGGTCCCCACTACGCAACCTTCCTGTTCTCCGGCCTGATAGATATTCAACAGATAACTCGTTGTCCCTGATTTTCCGGATGCCGCTTCCGGCGATTTGCATGTAGTCATTTTCTTCTCCGGATTATTTGTTTATCCAAAACGTACACCGGTTGTATCGAGGCACCGCTCTGTTTCGCTCAAGTTTTTTTGAAGAAATCATGTGTCGGGGTCAGGTTGATCATGCAAAATCCGACCCCGACACATCATCGTTAGCCACGAAGGCCGACGGGAACATTGCCCTGTGGGTTGCCCGGTGTGAAGTTGGCGTTGTTGTACGGGTTGGGCGCCAGACGGTAGAGCAGGCGCTCAAGGTAATTCAGAACCGGATGTTCCTCTGCCCAGCTCGGAGCTCTGCGCATCAGCCCGCAACCGGACATACACATGGACCAGTCACTGTCGCGCCAGCAGCCCAGCGGCCTGCTCTGCATACGGCGGGTCGGTGTGCGGCGCTGCAATGATTCCTCGGCGCAGCGCTGGGCACACATCCAGGGTGGCTCGATGCACATTCCACCGCTGTTTCCACCGCACATGTTGCCCGGGCTTTGAGGGCTTTGAGTTCCCTTCGGATCATGATCGCCAAGAGGATTGTTGGCGGCATAGACGTAGAGATTGATGTTGTCACCAGCCATGCCGAGGGGATCCTTCGCCGTCCAGCGACCGCTGGTGGCATCGTAGTCGCGCGCACCGGAGCGCACCAGACCGGTATTCGCATCGTAGAGACCACCGGCAAAACCGAAGGGCTGGAATCCCGGATTGGTATCCCGGGTTACGATGCCCCAGGAATCATAGTCGATGCGCTGGGCGATACTGCCATCGCTGGCGTTGACCACCAGCCGCACACTGCCCACCTGATCGGTGATGATGCGGTAGCGGGCGCCGTTTTTCACCATGTAGTCCGGCACATGATCCCGGCTGGCATAGATGAAGCGGTTGACGACTTCGTTGGCAGAGTTGACTTCGGCCACCGGTCCGAGCAAACGATCGTCTGCCCAGACAAAGCCGCGACCAGTGTTACCGTTGTGAATTTCCCGAACTCGCCGACCGAGGCCATCGTAAATGTAGTCCGTGTTTCCCGAGGCCTGTACGACGCGGTTCAGATCACCCAGCGGTGTATAGTCATAGCGTGTGGTCTGTCCGCCATTCGTGGCTGAGGCCAGGAATCCGGCGGCGGTGTAGGCATAGGTCGTCGCACCACGACTGAGCAGGCGATCCTGCGCATCATAACTGGCTTCCTCGGAACCGGACTGTATGCGGTTGCCATTGACATCATAGCTGTAGCTGGCGATGGGCGTGTCGGCAATCGAGACCTGAGCGAGATTGCCAGCCGCATCGTAGCTGTAGTCATAGACCGTGCTGCTGCCGTCAATGGTTTCGCTGATCTGGCTGATTCGGCCGGTGCTGTCGTAGGCATAAGACAGGGAGAGCAACGTCGTCGCTGAGCCACCGCTGGTTTGATAAATGGCCTGATATTCGGTCAGGCGTCCCATGCTGTCATAGCTGCTGCTGTCTTCCACCTGATCGAGTACGGTTGTTGTCACAAATCCGGTCTGGAGATCCCGGGTCAGGGACAATGCGCCCGCTCCAACCAGCATGCCATCGGCATCGTATATGAATGACACCGGTGCTTCGGTGTTGACGGCACGGTTGCTGACGCGAAGGTTTTCGTCATAGCCAATTTCTACCGATGCCTCGATTGCGCCGCGCCAGGTGAAAGTGACAGGCAGGGCGCCATCGTATGTCATGGCCTCGCTGACATCACCCGTATCGATCAGGTCGTTCTGCCCGGTCTCCGCATTGTAGTGATAGCTGATATCCTTGTTGCCATCAGTGATCAGGCTGATCTGATTGCTGTCGTTGTAGGTGATGACGATGCTGTTGCCATCTGGCCGGTCAATGCGTGTGAGACGCTTATCAGTGTCGTACTGATATGCAGTGATCGAGGAATCATCCCCGGCATCGGGCGCTACATAACTGGCCAGCAGACCGACCGGTGTGTAGCTGAAACCATGCACGGCGCCAGAAGGCGAGGTCAGGGAGGTGATCCGGCCATTACGATTATACGTGTAACCAATTTCGCGTTCCGCTGGCAGGGTATGTCGAATCAGATGATCGGCAACATCGTAATCAAATCTGGCGACATTGCCACTGCTGTCTTCAATGCGGGACAACAGCCCCGCCTGATTGTATTCAAGATCGATATGTTGCCGGGAAACGCCGCTTCCACGCACGCTGGAGATTAGGCGGCCCTCGCTGTCATAGGTGAATACCGTCGCATCCAGGCCAGCGATTTGGCTGCGGATGGGGCGCCCGCTGTCATTGATTATTTCGCTGACAGAGCGACCTGCGGGACTCGTTGCGGTCCATTTCCGTGTCGTGACGTCAAAGAGCTTGAGGAAGTCCTGGCCATTGATGCTGGTCGTGTTGCTCAGACTGATCAGACTGAGAGGATCCGCCTTGTCTTCCAGTTGTACGTTTCTGCGCTGGCTGATATTTGTCTGCAAGCCACCCGGGGTGCTCAGTAACTGTGATGACAGGATTGGCGACTGCATGCCGAATCTCGGGTCGGAGCCAAAACTCATAACGCTGGTGGTTCCGTCAGCCGTGACGATATTCTGGCTGCCGTTCGGGTTGAAGCTGACCTGGCTGCGGGAACCATTGGCGAACACGTTGATAAATTGGCTGCCGCCTGTTGGCAGTTGATCAACCATGTAGGTTGTTTGTGCGCCGGATGCGGTAGTTCGGGTGACATGGTAGCCTGTTGGGGTTCTGGTTCGCGACAGAATCTGTTCGCCGCCTGCGGCGTCCGTGTCGCGCACGAGACGGCCATCGCCGTCATAACCAAAGCTGGTGATATTGCCCTCGGCATCGCTCATGGAAGCCAGCAGGCCGCCGTTTCTATATCGGAGAGTGATTGTGTCTTCTGCCGGATTGCTGATTGACTCCAGATAACCATCCGAATTCACGGACAGCACGGTGCGCTGACCGCCCGGGGCGACAATGGCCGTGAGCCTGCCTTCAGTATCCCGTTCAATCACGGTTTCCTTGTCATCGGCATCGGTGATGCCAATCAACAGCCCCTCGGCGTTGTAGGCAAACCGATAAAGCGCCGCACCGGTGTAGGAGGACAGGGTTTCGGTATGACGGCCCTGTTCGAATCGGTATATCTCGTCACCGGATCGGGATGCAATGAGGGTTTCATTGTTGCGATAACCCGTGCTGTTGAAACGGTACACGCCGCCAGCGCCGCCATAGGTGCTTTGCACCGCGGCATACAGGCTACTGTTCGGACCGACTATCATGTTATGCACGATGGGATAGGAATAGCCATTGGTCTGATCGACAATCTCCAGCGTATCGGTGCCCGGCAGCTTGTTGATGATTCCATTGGGGCTTATTTTGCGAATAACGGATGGTGTCTGATTATCATTTATCCAGGCATAAGCGGAAACATACAGGCTGCCATCATCGGCAACGGCCAGTCCTTGTATCTCTCCAAGACCGGCCTCGATGGCCGGGCCACCATCGCCACTGATGCTGTTGCTGTCATTGCCGGCAACCGTCCAGATGATGCCCGTGGGGTCGATTTTGCGGATACGGTTATACATGCCAAGATAGATAGTGCCATCTTCTGCAACCGCCATCACACGGGGGCTAACGTTATCGATATCGGAGGCCCGAACGCCATCCTCATTGTTGTCGAGGGTTCCGCCGCCGGCAATGGTGCTGATGATGCCTTGTGGATTGACCTTGCGGATCCGGAAACCGTCGGCGATGTACAGTGAACCATCCGGACCCGTGGTCAGAGCGGAGGGGCAACCGATCTGCGCCGCTGTGGCGGGGCCGCCGTCCCCCGAAGAATCACCGCTCCCTTCCGTCCCGGCATAGACGGATACCTCGCCATTGCTGGCAATCTTCAACACGCGATGGCCGCCATCACAATCGCCTACATAGATGCTGTCATCGGGTCCCGTGGCAATGGAAGTGGGAAAGAACACGAGGTCACCCTCCTGCGCGTTCCACGGATCGACACTACTAATGAGCGTGGAAACGATGCCATCCGGGCCGACCTTGCGCACCGAAACCCCTTCCAGGCCTTCACCGCCATAGCCGTCATCCGTAACGATCAGGCTGCCGTCGGTGAGGATGGCGATACCCCATGTTGGCAGATGGCAACCGCTGAGTGCTGAATCGCCATCGGCGCAGCGTGTGTTGTCGCTTCCCGGCAGATAAGCGTAGTTGCCGGCGGCAAGCACGCCGATAGGAAGGGCAGAGCGGCTGTTACCATTTCCTTCGTGCAGAGTTGCCGATTTTTTACTGTATCGGTGATGAGGTGAGAGAGACCAGCCACCTTCATTTTGGTAAGGCGGTGCGGACTTGTTGAGCACGACGGTACGTTGTGCGAAACGTGTTTGTATTTCTCTTGGTGGGGAAGGAGGGCAATACATGTTGCCGGCGCTGCGGCAGATCAAATAGGCAACGGAATACTCGTATCCGAACTGTATAATCGTTGGAACTTCACCGGTGACAGGGCGGCCATAGGCATCAAGCCCATCCCATATGTAGCGATAGCTGAGTTCCGGAGTGGAGATGATCCGGGATGAGTCGAAATAAACCTCGGTGCGTTGGCCGGCTGTTGAAATGCTGATTCGGATCCCCTGGATAAACATGGGAGAGATGTTGTTCAGCGGGCGAATCACTATGCCTTGCCCCACATGGTAGCCAGGCATGCGTAAGCTGCGGTAGTTCAGTGAAAAGGGTGTGCCGGCAATGGGAATGCGCTCACCCAGCGTTTGATTCTGACAATCGATGATAGAGCCGCGGCTGTTGCAGGAATTCGTTTCGGGCTCATCCTCGATGATTTCAATATTGTTGATAGCCTCATTGATTTCGTTGTTCGGACGATTAAACCAGTTTGTATCAAAAGGACTGAAATGGGTTATGCGCGTGCGCCATAGACTGGTATCGGGCGGGTAAAGGCTTGCCAGTGTAGTGCGTTCCTCATCGGTAAAACCCAGGCTGTTCAGGGTGTCGTTATCTTCAGGCTGGTTGTCACCATCGGTATCGATGTTCGCCATGCCGGAGACGATATCCAGGATTTTGATGACGATTCCCGGTTCCTCCTGTTCCCAGTTACCGCTCTGGCGATTGTAGTAGTACAGGGGCGCCTCGTCACCCACGGGGAAACCGATGAAGTTTTCCACGTATTGATACAGTGGCTTGTCGAACTTCACCGAAGCAGCGCCCGCCGCTTCTGCTTCATCGATGGACAACTCTACCGCATAGGTATAACCCACACCCGGTGGTAACTCACCCGGCATGGCTTCGGGACCCTTGTCGCCCACGGTGAACTCGGTGGCGCGCACGGTAAGTGTGTCGGAGGAAAAGGCGCGGCTGCTGCCGTCGGCCATGACCATTTGTGCGTTTACGCCTTGGGGCACCAGCAGGGTAGTGCGGCGTTCACCGCGGTCGTCACTGACCAGCGGTCCCTGCAGCACTTGCACGGGTTCGTTGCTGGCGAGATCGAGCGTGTTGCTTTCCGGGCTTTGCGCTACCAGCACTACATCGGGCAGCCAGGCATACTCGTTCCACGGCGCCTTGATGCGACGTTGTGCAACGAGATAGCCGGGCTTGTGGTAATTGACAGTCAGATGACCACCGCCGTTGACCACCAGGTCGAACAGGCCGTCCGCGCGGGTCAGGGTCTGGCCCAGCTCGGGATGATCGAGAATGGTCACGGTCACGCCGGGCAGCGGCTGGCCGTCACGATCCATGACCTTGCCGCGCAATACCGCGGCGCGGTGTTGCGCGATGGTGTCCTCGGCAACCCCCGTTTGCACCGGATTACTGCCGGTATAGAGAAACGCCGTGCTGTCGTAAACCGTGAGGGGCCGGGTCTTGTCGAGAGGCGGCGCGATGCTGGCCGGGTCGGGTGGCAGGCTGCCTGAGGCGGCGATGTTGATGGACTGGCTCGCCGTGTCGCTGTCGCCATCGTCATCGGTCACCGTCAGGGTAATGGTGAAGGTGCCGGCCGTGGTGTAGGTGTGGCTGACGGTTTCACCGCTGGCGCTGCCGCCATCGCCGAAATCCCAGGCGTAGCTGGCAATGCTGCCATCGTCATCCGTCGAGCCGCTGGCATCGAAGCTGACATCCAGCGGCGCCTCGCCACTGGCCGGCGTAACCGAAAAACTGGCGCTGGGTGACTGATTGGCCGGCGGTATCGTGACATTGTCATGCGGATTCGTTGTTTGCAGCGTGTCAGTATCGCCGCCATTGTTCGAGTCGCCGCCACTGTCGAAGGGTCGGCAGCCGCTCAGCAGCAACAGCAGGGTGAATACTATCAGCCACAGCGAAGTGAACAGCCGGTATTTCATGCTGGAAAGTTCAGATTGTGTGCTCATGATCCCGTTCCTCCGATTCTGTCTGCGCGATGCCCAGCAGATGCAATAATTCTTCGATATTGTGAAAGGCGCGTCTGCCTTCATTGCCCAGTTTTTCCACGGTTCCCACCACGCGACCTTCCTGTTCTCCGGCCTGATA
>WFVC01000125.1 GCA_015491815.1 Gammaproteobacteria bacterium
CCAGTTCAGATTAGGGGTTTGACCCTGAATGTGTTCTGCAACTTTCCGCCACTGTCCGCCCATCGGTTTCATCCACTGTTCATAGCGTGGGCGGGTAGTCGAGGTATCAATATGGATTTTCACCAGCGTCCAGCGATTGGGAATGATGTGATCACTTATATCCGTTTGACCGATTTTCCAGCTACTGCTGCCATTGGACTGCTGATAATTGATATCTTCCGGATCGGCCAGATAAAAGTAAAATTCCTCCGAGTTCGACCCCAGGTCGTTGGAGAATGGCGCCTTACTGTTATTGGAGCTATATAAAATCCACAGACTATTGTTACTGGGATAGCCGCCCCTGGTCGGATAAATAAACTTGGGATGCGGTCCAAAGCGACTCATCTGATCATTCTGATCGGTGGGATCATCATAATAATTGGTATAGATCCAGTACTGGAACCAGACATCGGCCGGAACCTGGTTATCAAAGTCACCCCCAAACTGCAAATAGAAATCTGTTTGAAAGCCAAAGGTTGAAGGTCGGCCTTCGAGTGCGAGTACACGCGTCGAGTCCTTGCCGGGGAATGGACCGGAGTAACCGGGGATTGAGGTGGTGGTATAGATATAACCTTTGCCACTGCCGGCCGGCAGATTTTCCGCTTTGCCGCCATTCCAGCCATGCGCCTGAAACTGCTCAAGCGTATCGCCACTGCGCTGTACACGATAATTAAAGTCATCGTAGAAATAAACGCCATCAGGAACAATCGCCTGCGAATTGTCTACGGCATTGGAAAACACATAGATCTGCTGTGTTGCACTGTCTCTCTCGCCATCGGAACTTGTCAGCGTTAACGTTGCCGTGTAGCTATTCGGCGTGTCGTAATTGTGGCTAACGTTGACGCCCGAAGCAGTATTGCCATCACCAAAGTCCCATTCATAACTGACAATATCAGCGCTGCTATCGTTTGCTGCGCTGAAACTCACTGACAGGGAAACCGAACCGCTAACCGGCGTTGCTGAAATACCGGCAACGGGAGCCTCGCTATCGTCAAATGAAACAGTTGAGCGTTCTGCCGTCTGTTCAACCCCAAGTACGGCAACCGGTGAAATTGGCGTCGTTACTGCCACAGAACTTTCCTGTCCGCTGGTATTTCCTCCACCGCCACAGGCGCTCAACGCCAGAACGGCAAGGATGACAAGACTGTATATTCGAATAAAAATTTTATCTGCTCGGTTCATGATCGTATCCCTCAATCGTGCATAAGAGTAACGACACAAGATGACTAAAATATTACTTTAGTTATAATTACCGTTAACACAGCGGGATAACAGAGAGGTTTTGTTAAAGCGTGAATCAGTTTTGATCTGAATGATCAGACTGTGAAACAGTCGAACTCCTGCCGCCTTCAGGCAAAAAAAAAGCCCCGTGACGGGGCTTTTTTCAGGAAAGTGAAGCGCTATCTTTTAGAGGCCGAGTTTTTCCTTAATTGCCGCAACAACCACATCACTGGAGGTGGCGTTTACCGACATCAGCTGGCCTTCTTTCTCATAGAAAGCAACCAGCGGCGCGGTTTTTTCATTGTAGGTTTCCAGACGTTTGCTGATGGCTTCTTCGGTTTCATCATCGCGCTGAATAACCGGGCTGCCGCATTTGTCGCAGACGCCTTCGACCTTGGTCGGATTGCTCTTGACGTTGTAAATAGCCTGACAATCGGAATTGGAGCAGGTGCGGCGTGTGGTCAGACGATCCAGAATCACATCACGCGGAACATCCAGACTCACAGCCATATCCAGCTCGATGCCCAGCTTGGCCAGCAACTCTTTCAGCGCTTCGGCCTGGGGAATGGTGCGCGGAAAACCATCCAGCAGGAAACCTTTTTCACAATCCGGCTCCTGCAGACGATCGCCCATAATCCCCATGATCAACTCATCAGGCACCAGATCACCGGCTTTCATATAGGCTTCCGCCTTTTTGCCCAGCTCGGTGCCCGCCTGCACGGCGCCGCGCAGAATGTCACCGGTAGAAATTTGTACTGACCCATCCACAGCGGTCAATAATTTAGCAACCGTACCTTTACCCGCACCAGGTGCGCCTAACAGAATCAACTTCACAGACTTTCTCCTAAAATTATTAAAAAGCGAAAAATAATTTCCCGGCCGGCAGGTGTCGGCCCACCCCGAGTGATGGGGCGCAATTTTGAAGCATGCGCGGGCGCTTATCAATCCAAATTCACCCTATTTCCGCTATTTTGCCAATTCCGAAGCCATTTTTGGAAAAACATCCCGGATATGCCGATACCACAAACATAAATCCAACTCCGTCTCCATACAGTTTATGATAAAATTGATCGTTTCATTTCAAATACAAAAACAGGGCAGACAGATATCACCATGCAACTGGATAAATTTTATTCAACTGAAAATGACAAAATCTATTTTTCACGTGAACAAGCGAGTGAGTTTGCCAAACAGATTGCCGGCGATTTCAACCCCATCCATGATCCTGATTGCAAACGCTTCTGCGTCCCGGGGGATTTGATCTTTGCCCTGATTCTGGCGCGCTACGGTCTTTGTCAGCACATGGAATTCACCTTTTCGGGCATGGTCGGTGAAGGCATGCAACTGAACTTCGAAGAACCGTCTCCCGGTAAGCTTTCGGTTCTCGATGAAAAAGGCAAAGAATGCCTGGGCGTGAACTGCAGCGGGGGGAAAACCACCGATCAAAATCTGATTGCCGATCTGAGCCGCCGCTATGTTGAATTCTCCGGTCAGGCTTTCCCGCATATTCTGGTGCCCCTGATGAAAGAGCATCAGGTCATGATCAACCCTGATCGGCCAATGGTCATTTACCAAAATATGATCATCGATCTGGAGAGGCTGGACTTCACCTCCCCAGAACTCGAACTTTGCGACAGCACACTCGAAGTCGACGGCAAACGTGGCCATGCGCAACTGAATTTTCAGCTCAAATCAGCAGAAGACATCGTCGGCAGGGGCGAGAAGAACATGATTTTAAGCGGCTTACGAAAATATGATCAGGAAAAAATCGATCAACTCACCCTCAATTACAACCACAGAAAAAAAACCGGGATAAAATAAATTCATTTATTTTCAATGCCTTACATAGATCCACCTCAAAATCCGCATGCGCGCAGTTAGAATCCTCTCATAAAGATTAAAGAATAACGCCCCTCATGTATGGTAATTTTTGCTAGTACCTGATAAAATTAGTCAACTTTATACAAAATCACAACGAATTAAATGAGGTAGTGTTATGGAAGCGATTGTTAACGGTAAAACAATCCAGTTGAGTGAAGCCGGCTGGCTGGAAAACCTGGATGAATGGAGTGAAGAACTCGCTGTGGAAATCAGCAAAAATGAAAATATTCCCGAGCTGACGGAAGAACACTGGAATATTATCAACCTGGCGCGAGAATATTTTATTGATAATGGTTCCGTCTGCGAACCTCGCAATTTTTCAAAATTGATGAAAGAAAAATACGGCAAAGATAAAAGTAGCCAGAAATACATTTACTCCCTGTTCCCCACGGGACTGATCAAATGCGCCAACAAAATTGCCGGTCTGCCACGTCCGAAAGGCTGCAGCTAAAAATCGGCACACCGTAATAGAAAGGGAGCGCGTCAAACCGCTCCCTTTTTTTATATCCTGAAAACCGATATATTAAAAACCACTCGCTCTTCACTCAACGGGAACTCAACATGGCGGATAGTTTTCAACCCTCAATTAAAGCCACAACTTACAGCGTCGCCCAAATTGCCGAACATCTCAAGGCCCGCGTTATCGGCGATGAAAGTCAAATGATCTCCGCCGTCAATTCTCTGCCCGAAGCGCAAACAGGCGAGCTCAGTTTTCTCTCCGACAAACGTTTACTGCCACAGTTAAAAGCAACCCAGGCCGGCGCAGTGCTGGTTACCGAGAAGATGGCCGAACACTGCCCGGTGACCGCCATTGTCGTTGATAATCCTTATGCCGCTTATGCCCGTGCGGCCGGCCTGCTCTATCCACAACGCTTTCATATTCCCGGTATCCATCCCTCCGCCATTGTCGATGATAAAGCCTCGATCGACATTACCGCCTGGATCGGTCCCGGCGCTGTGGTTGAAGCGGATGCCGTAATTGAAGCGGATGCACAAATTGGCCCCAACTGTGTCATCGGTAAAAATGTCCGCATCGGTAAACGAACCACCCTGGTCGCCAGCGTGACGATTAACTATGACTGTGAACTCGGCGAACGTAATCTGGTGCATCCGGGAACCGTCATTGGCAGCGATGGGTTTGGTCAGGCCAATGACAACGGCAAGTGGGTGAAGATCCCACAGCTGGGTCGGGTCATCATCGGTGATGATGTCGAGATTGGCGCCAACACAGCCATTGATCGCGGTGCGATAAAAGACACCATAATCGAAGACGGCGTGCGTCTGGATAACCTTATTCAAATCGCCCACAACGTGCGCATCGGCGCGCACTCGGTCATTGCCGGACAAACCGGCATATCCGGCAGCACCCACATTGGCAAACAATGCATGCTTGGCGGCACTGTCGCGCTCGCGGGTCACCTGACCATTGCGGACAATGTCATGATCGCCGGGCGTTCCGAAGTTCGCCAGTCGATTGAAAAACCCGGCGCCTACGGCTCAGGCACGCCACTGGAACCCATGAAAAAATGGTTAAAAAGTTCGGCGCGTTTCAAACAGCTGGATGAAATGAGCAAGCGCATCAGCGAACTTGAGAAAAAACTGGCGCAATTAGATAGTCCCTCCTGATCGCTACGGATACAATCAGCTCAAGGCTGATGCAACACCGTTCCCAGATGTACAAGCCGGGTTCGATACTTGTCCAATAATTTTTCCATGCTGCCATCGGCTTTCATTTCCGCCAGCGACTTATTGAAAGCGGCGATAATTTCCTTATGATCAGGACGGGTGCGACTCACCGCAATATGCAGACCACGCCGGGAGACCGGTCGTCCCAGAAATTCAAATTCATTCACCGCATTGGGAAAATACTGGGTTAACTGATGACGCAGCACCCATTCATCCCCCAGAGTCAAATCAATCCGACCCTGCTGCAACAGCAATAAATTTTGAATCACATGATTTTTGGCGATTTTCAAAAATCCCCGCGCCCGCTCAAATTCATCCCCATAGGCATAGCCTGTCACTACACCCACGATCAGATTATTTAGATCATCGTAACTACGAAAACGAATGGGGCTTTCTTTACGTTTTATAAAACGAACCACATTTTCATAATATGGTTCGCTAAACTGAAGCTCTTTATTCCGCTCTTCAGTAAACCAGGCGGTGGCCACTACATCATATATGCCAATCTCCGATCCCCGCAAAGAACGCGGCCAGGATTCAATTGAAATTTCTGTTTTATAACCCGCACGCTGCAAAATATGGCTAACCAGATCCATTGCCGCGCCCTTGCCGTGTGTCTCCTTTTCGACATAGGGCGGCCATGAACTGCTCACCAATTTTAGTGTTTTGTTCGTCTCCGCCGCCTGCACAGACAAGTTTGTCAGCAATATCAATAATAAAAAGAAACGTGAACTAAACAACTGATTAAATCGCATAAATGTGATTCCAGAAAAATAAGAAAGACCGGATTATAAAACAAAGCCGGATGCTGATAACGTTTTATTTTAAGGCTCGAATTTTTTCCAGCAAGGCCTCATCATCCCACTCCCGGCCGCCAATCGCACGGTACACCAGCCTGCCCTGCTTATCCAGTACAAAGGTGGTTGGCAAACCGACCACCGGCCATGAAGCTGAAACCTCGCCGCTGCTGTCCAGCAATACGGTAAAATCAATTGGATAATCACCCATAAAAGTGAAAATGGTGTCTTCATCTTCGCCCACATCCACCGCCAGCATCACAATGCCTTCATCTTTTATTTTTTTCCAGGCGCGATTCATCGAGGGTAATTCCCGCCGACAGGGAGGACACCAGGTCGCCCAGAAATTAATAATAACCGGCTGGCCTCGGTAATCACGGATAGCATGTTGCACGCCATCCATATCTTTCAGGCCTAACGCCGGCGCCTGTTTTTTATCGGGTAGAGGCGTCAAACCCTGTTCGGCATGAAGCGTAAACGCCAGCAGGCTGAACAGAATTAACAGTCCGGATTTTATAAATAATGCTTTCATCACTGGCGCCTGTTTCAATTTTACAATTATCGATCTTCAGCACAGATCAGTTTATCTATTTGTGCGCTATATTTTTTCTCTTCAACTTGCCATACAAGCTGAAGATCAAACCGAGTTCCCGGCAACAATCCAAAGCTGATCATGCCCCAGTTATAATCGCCTGCACGAAAGGTCTGCTTGGTCGGGAACGTTCCCCAGCGAAACGCCAGCCGCGCAGACTTGCTGATCTGCGTATCCGGCCAGCTTTGATTCCAGCTTTCCTTGAGTTTAAGCGGCTGAATTTGGCCTGAGTGATTGAGCGTCCAGTCTTTCAGGTTAACCGTCAACGGGTGACCATCGGTTTTATCCGTATTGCGTATGATGGTTTGAAAAATACAGGACTTTCCCAGATCATCCGCAATATCTGTCGGAAAACCGCGCGCCATAAAAAAGGCGCGGGTTTGATCCGGCAATCGTTGAATCAGTTCCAGCTCCAGATTACCCTGTTGAAACTTCCAGCCAATCAGACCCGTTTCTTTATTCAGCTTCTGACTGAGTTCGGCAATTGATGAACTGGAAATAACGCAAAGCATCAGGCCCAGCCGAATAAACGAAATGTTCACGCCTCACAGGTTTCCAGAGTACGCGTGTTCACGCTCAGATGCGCAAGCAATCCCTTACGCCAGTCTTCGACAAAGTCTTCCAGCGATTCAACAAAATCCGCATCCTGCTGTTTGCGGTTGATGGTGCAATGTACGGTTATCTCATCATCGCCTTCATCCGGACTGACCGTTACCGTCCAGCTTACCGCATTCAGACAACCCGGTAGAATAAAACGCACACCGCCACGAATACATTCGCGCCGCACATCGAACAGCCCCCAGAGCATGCTGACCTCACCCCGGTTTTTATCGCTGCTCACCACTTCATAGATAGACGCACAAAAGCGCGGCAGATTTTCAATCTGCAACTGTTGCTGCAAATCTTGCTCACTCACAGCGGCGTTAATACTTGCAAAAAATTCCATACTGCACCCTGCTATTTTATAGTCTGGAAAAGCACATCAGGCTCTAACCGATGCCCATGCGTTACACCAGAGCTCATCAAAATAATCCGATAGCGAACGCTCAAGAACGCCATCAAGATAAAACTGAATAAATTTCATCGCCCCGCCAAATACGCTAACCGCCGCAACCATGCTGTCCATCCTCCGAATCTCACCGTCCCGCATGCCTTTCGCGACAACTTCTCGCATGCGCTGAAAAGGGCGGGACGAACACACCGGCGCAACGTCAGGCATAAATTCCTGATGCCGGGCATGCAGCATATACGCCATGACCATCGGCTCTTTTTCGGTTAACTCAAACAGGGCAAGGATAATCTTCCGGCAACGCATTTCGCTCTGCGGATACTGTGCTTCAATCGCATTAATCAGCACATCCATCTGTTGTACATGGCGATCATATAAAGCGCGGGCAATCTCTTCTTTATCAGAAAAATGGTGATAAATAGAGCCGGTGCTGACTCCTGAATGAGCAACAATATCGGGAATCGAAGTATTGAAAAAACCTTTTTGGGCAAACAGGTAGAGCGCAGAATCCAGTACGGTTTCGCGCACCTGAAAACGGCGATTGGACATAAGAGAAGCGCTGGACATACCACATCCTAAATTAGAATTTACATTCTAGTCAAGCTTATACCACTCGAGCATATTGCAGCGCCCGACCGGCAGATAGTCCGGGATCTGATAATAGCGGGACAATACCGGCTCAATCACCTCGCGCCGGTAATTTTCATACTGGAAACCCTTGCCGAGGAAATAATAAAACTCGGTATCGGCAATCGGCAGGGAATGGATCTCCAGTGAATCAAAATAGGCGCGATGCTGTTCCAGTTTGGAGGAGTAACTGATCAGAACAATGTTCTTGCCATCCAGTTTGCGGAAGTCCGTGATAATATCGTCCTGCCGCGCATGATGTGAGCCGATCCCCAGCACCGGCACATGCACCCCGGTGCGATACGACAACACCGCAGATTCGGTATAACTGTCGGTCGCCAGAATATAATCCTTCTGATAAGGCTTCAGGCCTTCAACGATTTCATCACTGTAAAAACCATACACCAAATCCTTGTAGGTATTTTCATTATCACGAAACAGATCCGGCCCGATGAACAGCATGACGCTCAATGCCAACACATGCACCAGCGTATAAGGCAGCATAAAATAAAATGTCCGGCGCAGCGCAGTCGCGGAAAAAACCATTCCCATACCGATAAAAACAAAGGGATAGAAACTCAACAACCAGTGCAGACCGATGGATACCCAGAATGACAGCAGAAAAAACAGAGCGAAGGGGATCATAAACAGGCCGATAAACACACCGCTGCCTATTTTTTGCCGCACACTGCGCCATTCTTTTATGTAGTAATAAACCACCGCCGGACTGAGCAGATAAATCAGGGTGAGCAGATATTTCCCGGTTAATTTGAAGGAGAAATGATTGCCTTCGGTGCGGTTAATCAGATTGAACAGATAATTATCCCAGCAGTTATTATAGTTCCACAGCAGGTTGAGAAAAATAAACGGCAGGGTGCCGAGAATAATCAGTCCGATCCCACGCCAGGGACGCCAGCCGCGTCGAACAAAAAACAGAATATAAAGCACATAGGCCACACCCAGCAGTCCGGCAAAAAATTTGGAGAAAAACGCCAGCCCCAGCATCAGCCCGGCCAGCAGATACCAGCCCGGCGCATCGCGTTCCTGCGCGCGATAGAAACACAGCGCCGAAAGAAACGACCAGAGCAGCAAGGGCGTGTCGGTAGTGATCAACATACCCAGAATATTGACCGGTGCGATCAGAAACAGAATCGCCGCCATCACCGCCTGTGGATGCCGGTCCCGCAACAGACGGTAAATCGCCCAGCCAATAAAGGTCACGATCAGAATCTGCGGCAGGCGCAGCCATACCGGCGCATCGCCAAAATAAAGCATCGCGGCCAGAAACCAGCCCACCATCGGCGTGTGATCGTAATAGCCGTAATCCAGATGCCGTCCCCATTCGACAAAATACACTTCATCACCGGTCATGGGCACCAGCGCGGCTAAAATCAGGCGCGCACCCAGGGTGACAAACAGGGTGATCCAGAGGTGACGCTCGTTCAATACCATAGGGAAAAAATCCGGGACAATTTAAAGCCCGCCATACTAGCATGGCGGCCTCACAGGCGCAGCTTTCTCAACCGCGGCGGCTTACGGAAAAGCCGTGATCTGGGTATAATGCCTGACTTTCAAAAACCCAATCACAGGCGCACGCAATCCGTGGAAAAGACATACAATCCTGAAGCCATCGAACAACGCTGGTACGACACCTGGGAAAACAACCAGTATTTTGCCCCGCAGCACAACGCGGAAGATGGCAAAGACGCCTACTGCATCATGATCCCGCCACCCAATGTCACCGGCAGCCTGCACATGGGCCATGCTTTTCAGGACACCATCATGGATGCGCTGATTCGTTACCACCGCATGAAGGGCGACAATACCCTCTGGCAGCCGGGCACCGATCATGCCGGCATCGCCACGCAAATGGTGGTCGAACGTCAGCTCGAAGCCGAGGGCAAAACCCGCCACGACCTGGGCCGTGACGCCTTTATCGAGCGTGTCTGGAAATGGAAAAAAGAATCCGGCGGCGCCATCACCCGCCAGCTGCGGCGCATGGGCACCTCGCCCGACTGGAGCCGTGAACGTTTCACCATGGACGAAGGTCTGTCCGCCGCCGTCAATAAAGTGTTCATCAGTCTCTATGAAGAAGGCCTGATCTATCGCGGCAAGCGACTGGTCAACTGGGACACCGTGTTGCACACCGCCGTCTCTGATCTGGAAGTGCTCTCCGCCGAAGAAAACGGCCATCTCTGGCATATGCGTTATCCGCTGTCCAACGGTACGGGGCATGTCACCGTCGCCACCACCCGTCCGGAAACCATGCTCGGTGATGCCGCCATCGCCGTGCATCCGGGCGATGAACGCTATAAACATCTGCTCGGGGAATTCGTCGAGCTGCCCCTCTGCGGCCGGCGCATTCCGGTTATCGCCGACGAGTATGTCGATCCTGAATTCGGCACCGGTTGCGTCAAAATCACCCCCGCGCATGATTTCAATGACTACGCGGTCTGGCAACGTCACCGCGATCACGCAGCGATTCAGGATCTGCCTCACGGCGGGTTAATCAACATTTTCACCGACGACGCCGCCATACGAAGCAACGATGACGATGAAGGCGATCTGCTGCCTGAAGCGTATATTGGTCTGGATCGCTTTGACGCGCGTAAACAGATCGTCGCCGATCTGGAAGCCGCCGGGCTGCTGGAAAAAATCGACGATCACAAACTCATGGTGCCGCGCGGGGATCGCTCCGGCAGCGTGATCGAGCCCTACCTCACCGATCAGTGGTATGTAAAAGTCGGCCCGCTGGCCAAACCGGCGATTGAAGCGGTCGAGAACGGCAACATTCGTTTCGTTCCGGACAACTGGAAGAACACCTATTACGAATGGATGCGCAACATCGAAGACTGGTGCATCAGTCGACAGATCTGGTGGGGCCATCGCATCCCGGCCTGGTACGACGAGCAGGGCAATATCTATGTCGGCCACAGTGAAGCCGAGATTCGCGAACAGCACGGGCTAAAGGATGAGGTTGCGCTGCATCAGGATGAAGACGTACTCGACACCTGGTTCTCCTCGGCGCTGTGGCCGTTTTCCACTCTGGGCTGGCCTGAGCAAACCGATGCCCTGAAAACTTTTTATCCCACCAGCGTGCTGGTCACCGGCTTCGATATTATTTTCTTCTGGGTCGCGCGCATGATCATGATGGGGCTGAAATTTATGGACGACGTGCCCTTCCATGAAATCTATATTCACGGGCTGGTGCGCGACGCCGAAGGCCAGAAGATGTCCAAGTCCAAGGGCAATGTACTGGATCCCATCGACATCATCGACGGCATCGAACTCGAAGCGCTGGTGCAAAAACGCACCTCCGGCATGATGCAACCGCATCTGGCCG
>WFVC01000126.1 GCA_015491815.1 Gammaproteobacteria bacterium
ATTGGCGATCCGATTTATATGTATCAGCCGGAAGTTTGAGCATATTGTAAATAACGCAGAGGACGCGGAGGCGCCGAGATGATTGTTTTTAACCATCGCTATTCTGCGTACCTTCCCGAGTAAAGAATGAATCGTGCTAACCCACGTATATAAAATCTGGATTCAGCATAAGCTGTAAGTTATGTCGCATGTTGCTATAACTTTATAAAAAACTCCGCGTCTCTGCGCCTCCGCGTCCTCTGCGTTAAATTATAAACCTGTCACTCAAGTACAGTTTTCAAATAATGCCCGGTATGCGAATCCGGATGCGCGGCCACCTCTTCCGGTGTTCCACTACAAACTATTTCGCCGCCCTTGTTGCCGCCTTCCGGTCCGAGGTCGATGATCCAGTCGACGGTTTTAATCACATCCAGATTGTGTTCGATGATGATAATGGTATTGCTGTGATCGCGCAGCCGGTGCAGCACCTGCAGCAGTTGTTCAATATCGTGGAAGTGCAGGCCGGTGGTGGGTTCGTCGAGAATATAAAGCGTGTTGCCGGTATCGCGTTTGGACAGTTCACGCGCCAGTTTGATGCGTTGCGCTTCACCGCCGGACAGGGTGGTGGCATTTTGTCCCAGTCGGATATAACTTAAACCCACATCCATGAGTGTTTGCAGTTTTCGACGGATGGGTGGAATGGCGTCAAAAAATTCCAGCGCATCTTCTACGGTGAGTTCCAATACTTCATAAATAGTCTTGCCTTTATACTTTATTTCCAGCGTTTCACGGTTATAGCGTTTTGATTTGCAGACATCGCAGGGTACATAAATGTCGGGTAGAAAATGCATTTCAACTTTTATCACGCCATCGCCCTGACAGGCTTCGCAGCGGCCACCCTTGACGTTGAAGCTGAAACGTCCCGGTGAATATCCGCGCGCGCGCGCTTCCGGGGTGCCGGAAAACAGTTCGCGAATCGGGGTGAACAACTGGGTATAGGTGGCCGGATTGGAGCGCGGCGTGCGTCCGATCGGGCTTTGATCAATATCGATTACTTTATCGAACTGGCCGAGTCCGCTGATGCCTTCACAGGGAGCCGGTTCAGCGCTGGCCTTGTTAATCTCAGCAGCGGCATAGCGGTAAAGGGTGTCGTTAATCAGGGTGGATTTACCGGAACCAGAGACGCCGGTGATGGCGGTCATCAGTCCCACCGGAATATGCGCATCGACCTGTTTTAAATTATTACCGCTGGCCTGATGTATGTTCAACATGCGGGCGGGATCGCAAGGCGTGCGTTGAGCCGGTATGGCGATGCTCTTTTTACCCGACAGGTACTGGCCGGTAAGCGATTCCGGCGTCGCCAGGATCTCGGCCGGGGTTCCCTGCGCAATAATTTGTCCGCCGTGAACGCCGGCGCCGGGGCCGATATCGACCACATGATCGGCGCTTAAAATCGCTTCTTCATCATGTTCGACTACGATGACCGTGTTACCCAGATCGCGTAAATAGTTGAGGGTGTTGAGCAGGCGGGTGTTGTCGCGCTGGTGCAGCCCGATGGAGGGTTCATCCAGCACGTACATGACGCCAACCAGTCCGGCGCCGATCTGACTGGCGAGACGAATGCGCTGCGCTTCCCCGCCGGAGAGGGTGTCGGCGCTGCGCGCCAGTGACAGGTAGTCGAGGCCGACATTGACCAGAAACTGCAGTCGTTGAACAATTTCCTTGATGATCTTTCTGGCGATTTCGCCGCGATGACCGGGTAGACGCAGTGTCTGAAAAAATTCGAGCGCGGCATCAATGGACAGAGCTGCGATCTGCGGCAGGGTTGCCTCAGCAATAAAAACATGACGCGCGGCGCGATTGAGCCGGGCGCCGTGACAATCCGGGCAGGGTTGTTGACTCAGATAGCGGGCCAGTTCTTCACGCACTACGTTGGAATCGGTTTCACGGTAACGGCGTTGCATGTTGTTAATGATGCCTTCGAAGGTCTGCATCTTCCGGTGCTCGCCGCCGCGATCATTGAAATAGACAAATTCGATTTCTTCTTCACCGCTGCCATATAAAATCAGAGACTGAATATTGTCGGGCAAGTCTTCGAAAGGCGTGTCCATGTCGAAGCCATAGTGTTTGGACAGGGACAGGAGTAACTGAAAATAATAAACATTGCGCCGATCCCAGCCGCGCACCGCGCCGCTGCTAAGACTGAGTTCCGGATGCGCCACCACGCGCGCCGTATCAAAAAACTGATTGTTGCCGAGACCGTCGCAGCTCGGGCAGGCGCCCGCTGGATTATTGAATGAGAACAGGCGGGGTTCCAGTTCGTTGATGGAATAGCCGCAGCGCGGGCAGGCGTAGCGGGCGGAGAAAATCAGATCATCCTGTTCGCCATTCATGAAAGCGATGCGGGCGATGCCATCGGTCAGGTTGAGCGCGGTTTCAAAAGAATCGGCCAGCCGCGTTTGAATATCGTCGCGCACCTTAAAACGATCGACGACAACCTCAATCGTGTGTTTCTGATGCAGTTCCAGTTTGGGTGTTTGATCCAGTTCGTAGACCTCACCGTTGATGCGGGCGCGAATATAACCTTCGGCGCGCAGACGATCGAAAACCTGTTCATGTTCGCCCTTGCGATTTTCGACGAGCGGCGCGAGCAGCATTAGCTTGCTGCCCTCAGGCAGAGCCAGAACATGATCGACCATCTGACTAACGGTCTGGGCGTTCAGGGGTAGATCGTGATCCGGACAACGGGGTTCGCCGGCGCGGGCGAACAGCAGACGCAGGTAATCGTAGATTTCAGTAATCGTGCCGACGGTGGAGCGCGGGTTATGCGAGGTGGATTTCTGTTCGATAGAAATCGCGGGCGACAGCCCTTCGATGTGATCCACATCGGGTTTTTCCATTACCGAGAGGAACTGCCGGGCATAGGCGGACAGCGACTCGACATAACGACGCTGGCCCTCAGCGTAAATAGTGTCAAAGGCCAGTGACGACTTGCCCGAACCGGACAGACCGGTGATGACAATCAGCTTGTCCCGCGGCAGGGTCAGATCGATATTTTGCAGGTTGTGGGTGCGCGCCCCGCGAATGTGTATGAAGTCCATCTTTAATTCTTTGTTAACGGCGAACCTGTTAATATACGCTGTCTGGCGCATGGCGGCCAAAGTAATTTTGTTTTTCAGGCGAATTTCCTGAAAAGCAAATCTCATGACAAGTAGTTGAGTGTTGCAGGAATAAAGTTGAAAAAGTCTCAGGCTGTTTCCGCCGAAAACATGACCCCCCGCGAGCGTCGCATTGCCCTGTCACTGGCGGGGATATTTTCCTCGCGCATGCTGGGGCTGTTTATGATCCTGCCGGTCTTTACTCTTTATGCCGGCGAACTGGAAGGCTCGACCATGACCCTGGCCGGGATCGCCATGGGCATCTACGGCCTGACTCAGGCGTTGCTGCAAATTCCATTGGGGTTACTTTCAGATCGCATCGGCCGCAAGCCGGTGATCATTGGCGGTCTGCTGGTGTTCGCCGCCGGTAGCGTGCTGGCGGCGCAGGCCACCAGTATTTACGGGGTGATTGCCGGACGCGCCCTGCAGGGAGCCGGGGCGATCGCCAGTGCGGTGATGGCGCTGGCGGCGGATTTAAGCCGTGAAGAGCACCGGGTCAAGGTCATGGCTCTGATTGGCGTCAGCATCGGTGTCTCCTTTGCCATTGCGATGGTGGGAGGGCCGCTGTTGCACGGCTGGTTTGGGGTGCCGGGCATTTTCTGGGCCACCGCCGGACTGGCGCTGGGCGGCATCGCCATCGCCGTTTTCATGATTCCGAAGATGAGCATAAGCCGGTTTCACCGTGATACGGAAATCGAAATGAGCTGGTTTGGCCAGGCGTTGCGCGATCCCCAGTTGTTGCGCGTGGATGCGGGCATTTTCATACTCCATCTCAATCTGATGGCCTCTTTTATCGTCATCCCCGGCGTGCTGCAGCACGGGCTGGGCATCGAGGGAGGGCGTCACTGGCAGATCTACCTGCCGGTCATGGGCCTGTCGATGGTGGCGATCATTCCCTTTATTCTGCTGGCCGAGAAAAAACGCAAGGTCAGAGAGGTTCTGCTCGGCGCTGTGGCTACGCTGGTGCTGGCGCAACTGGGTCTGGGCTGGCTGGATGATACTATGGTCGGCATGGTGATTACCCTGTGGCTGTTCTTCGCCGCCTTCAACCTGCTGGAAGCGATTCTACCCTCGCTGGTGGCCAAGCTGGCGCCGGCCGTACACAAGGGCACGGCCATGGGCGCCTATACGACCTCCCAGTTTCTCGGTGTGTTTGCCGGCGGCCTGTGTGGCGGCTGGATCAGTCAGCATCTGGGCAACGAGGCGGTTTTCGTGTTTAATGGGCTGGTCACCCTGATCTGGCTGGGACTGGCTGCAACCATGAAAACGCCGCGCTATCTGAGTTCTCAGTTATTGAATGTAGGCAGGCTTGGGGAAACCGAGGCGCAGGCGCTGACCCAGAAACTGGCAAGCGTTCCCGGCGTCGAGGAGGCTATGATTATCGCTGAAGATGGCGTAGCCTACCTTAAAGTGGACAAGGCAAAACTGGACATGGAAGCGCTATACGCCTTTTCACAGACAGAGACTTAAAATTATTTTATAAATCAACAGAATATATTTAGACATTACAGGAGAATGTTATGGCAAGGGGAATTAACAAGGTCATTTTGATTGGCAATCTGGGGAGGGATCCTGAGGTGAAATATGCTGCCAATGGCAATGCCATTGCCAATATTACACTAGCCACCAGTGAGTCATGGAAAGACAAGAACACGGGCGAGCAGGTGGATAAAACCGAATGGCACCGGGTGGTGTTCTTCCGCCGGCTGGCCGAGATCGCCGGTGAATACCTGAAAAAGGGGTCCAAAGTCTATATCGAAGGCAAGTTGCAGACGCGCAAATGGCAGGATCAAAATGGCCAAGATCGTTACACCACCGAGATTGTCGCCAATGAAATGCAGATGCTGGATTCTCGCGGTGGCGGTAGCGCCAGCTTCGATCAAAGTCAGAGCGCCTCAGCGCCGCAGTCGGCCCCCCAGTCTCAGCCGGCGCCGGCCGGGGATTTTGACGATGATATTCCCTTCTGAGAAAAGATCGCGTCATGAATTGAAAAAGCCCCTTACGGGGCTTTTTCAATTGCGGGCAGGATTACCGTTGTTTCGTTAAGCCGGTGAGGCTATATTGGCTTCGCCTGTGGCCGGAGTTTTGAGGCTCTGGGCGAAGTCGAGCATGCGTTTGACCGAGACCATGGCCTGTTTGCCGATGCCGGGATCAACCTGAATTTCATTCACGCCCTGTTCCAGCGTGTGGGCCAGATTTTCAAGGCTGTTCAGGGCCATCCAGGGGCAATGAGCGCAACTGCCACAGCTGGCCCCCGTGCCGCCGGTGGGGGCGATGATGAAATGTTTATCCGGCGCGGCCTGCTTCATTTTGTAGAAAATCGCGCGATCGGTGGCGACAATGAAGGTCTCGTTTTTCATACTGGTTGCGGCGCGGATAATCTCGGTGGTCGAGCCCACCAGATCCGCCTGATTAATCACATCCAGCGGAGATTCCGGGTGCACCAGCACCGCCGCATCCGGATATCGGGAGTGCAGTTTGATCAGCTCCCGGGCCTTGAATTCGTCATGCACGATACAGGAACCCTGCCACAGCAACATATCGGCGCCGGTGACTTTCTGGATATAACCGCCGAGATAGCGATCCGGCGCCCAGAGAATTTTCTCGCCTTTTTCATGCAGATGGCGGACGATTTTGGTGGCGATGCTGGAGGTGACCACCCAGTCGGCGCGGGCTTTGACCTCGGCGCTGGTGTTGGCGTAGACCACCACGGTGCGATCCGGGTGCTCGTCACAGAAGGCGCGGAAGCTGTCCGCCGGACAACTGAGATCCAGCGAGCATTCGGCTTCCAGCGTTGGCATCAGCACCTGTTTTTCCGGATTCAGGATTTTGGCGGTTTCCCCCATAAAACGCACCCCGGCAACGACAATGGTCGACGCCGGATGGGCGTGGCCGAAGCGCGCCATTTCCAGTGAGTCCGAGACGCAGCCGCCGGTTTCATCGGCGAGCATCTGTAAATCATCATCGGTGTAATAGTGGGCGACCAGCACCGCGTTTTTTTCCTTCAGCAGCTGTTTGATGCGGGCGATGAGTTGTTGCCGCCGCTCTTCGGTAAGCGGCTGTGGGCGCTGAACGGCAAGCGCCTGCTGGCGAATCTCGCTGTCATCAACAATGATCGAAGGATGTGCTGTATTCATAAATTATCGGGGATGCCAAACAGGTCAATATCTGTGAAAAGTAAGCCTTCACTATCACTGGCTTGTTGTTTATACATATGAATCATCGCAGTTTAAAACAAGCCCTGTTTTTTGCCTAGCTACTCTTAGTAGGTAGACTGATTTTATATTGAGATAGCCCGGGCTGAATTAATATTTAAAGTTGAATATCATGAATAACTTGTAACTTGATGTTTTTATAGTATTATTAATGATAATTACTTTGTGTTTTTGTGAGCCGCCATGGATCGACAAAAAGTTCTCGATAAAATCAGCAAGTGTTTGCGCCTGTCTGCATCCTGTAATCCTAATGAGGCCGCCGCCGCGCTGCGTCAGGCTCATAACCTGATGAAAAAGTATCATGTAACCGATGATCAGATCCAGGCGTTACTGATCGAAGAAGATTCGGCCCACTATGGCTGTGAATACAACCCGCCTTTCTGGGCGCTGGCCCTGTCTGATATCGTTTCGCGCGCGTTTGATTGCCGGGTGCTCATCGCCCGTCGCTTCGGGCGGCAGCCGGAATACCGCTTTATTGGCATGGACTGCTCGCCATCCATCGCCAGCTATACCTTCACGGTGCTTTATCGCAAACTGGAACAGGCGCGCACAATTTTTATACAGGACAACCATAATGGCGATGAGGCTGACGCTGAGCGTCGGGGTGACGTTTTTGCTCAAGCCTGGTTGTTCCGGGTTGCCGGCAAGGTGAGTGAATTTATTGTAAACCCGAAAACCCGGGAAGCCGTCAATCAATATGTCAAAAAACAGTACGGCGATACTCTTGAATTTGTACAGGATGCGGTGGCGACAGAAGTAGCGGATTATGAAGATATGCTTTGTGGCATGAAGGCCGCCGATGAAGTAGCGCTTTATCGCTCCATGTCGGAACGCATTTGTCCTGCGTTGCCGCTTAAGGCAGCAATATAATGAATTTCTAATGTGGTGACTATTTATACTCCTCTTCGCCGCAAGCCTGCGGTTTTTTTTTGCCCGCTCATGTTGGAGACAAAGGATTAAAACTTGGCCTGTGATCGAGTATTATTAAAAGGTTGAATACAGAGGGCTGTATCCTTAATTTTAACAGGGACAGAACGTTTCAAGGTCATGGCGGCAGTAATCACACTAAAATACGGCGGGACAATTAAAAAAGTGCCATGTGAAATGGCGCTGACTTTTGGTCGTGACAAAAATAATGATGTGGTTCTCAACGATCTGCATATTTCCCGCAACCATGCCATCATTCGTTG
Source organism: Gammaproteobacteria bacterium (assembly GCA_015491815.1). Lineage (GTDB taxonomy): Bacteria > Pseudomonadota > Gammaproteobacteria > UBA6429 > Thiohalophilaceae > JAADGZ01. Next base: position 7,543 of record WFVC01000126.1, read on the forward strand.
CGTTGGCCAGGGCGATTACTACCTGATCGACAGCGGCAGTTCCAATGGCAGCTATGTCAACAACAAACGCATTGCCGCGCCCAAACTGCTATGTAATGGTGATTGCATTACGATTGGTCGGGTGCAGATCCTCTTTACTCAGGATGCAAAGACCGTCAAGAATACGGATACGCGTTCACTGCAGGACACTCTGATTTCAGATACGCCTGAGATCAAGCAAATTACTATTCTGGTTGCAGACATTCGCGGTTTCACTTCACTGTCTGAGCGAGTCAATATTCGCACGCTGACCAAGCTGATGAATTCATGGTTTCATAAAGTCAGTAACGCTATTTTTAACAACGGCGGTGTAGTCGATAAATTTATCGGCGATTGCGTGTTTGCCTGCTGGGAATCGGAAGTCGATCAGAAAAAGACCGTGATACAGGCGCTGACCGCTGCCTATCATATTAACCGCATTACCCGGGAACTGGATCGCACTTATTCTGAAATATCCGAAGAGGTGCGGATTGGCGTGGGAATTAACACCGGCGCGGCATCACTGGGTATCGGTCAGGATAATACCGCATTGGGTGATGCGGTGAATGTTGCTTTCCGGCTGGAGAGCGCCACCAAGGTGCTGGGCACCGATGTGGTAATGAGTGAAACGGCTTATCGGCATTTGCCCGAGGAGTTAATCAGGGAAAAGAAACAACACATAAAAGTAAAAGGCAAGCGCGACACGGTGCGTATTGTTTGCCTTGATTTCGATGAAGTTGAAAAAGTTCTGAAAGACATACATACCCGTGAACAGGCGACGTCTGTATCAGGGGTTTCAGATTTGAAAATATCATAAAGATGAGATTGAATGCCGGATATATTTTCTTTACGTAGCGCCCGTGTTTGTTATTTCCACGTACAGGCGGAAACAAATTCCACTTCCAGTAAATCCATTGCCGCATAAGCAAAATACCATCGGATGTTATGGGCGCCAGTCCAATGGTTCTATATGGCATCATGATAATAAATATTTTTTTAGGTTATAGATTAAGAATAATATGATAGTTAGTGAAACGATTGCTTATGGGCTGTTAGCCTTATTATTGCTAACAGCAATTGTCGGCCTGATTTTTTTCAAAAAAATAAAACACGCTTATCTGGATTGGCGTTTATTCCATGCGGTAAAAAAACTGGGGAAGCAGAGTTTAGGAAACGCCATTCTTTCCGATGGCATGGATGGAACCGTTTGTATTGATAATCTTGTTTTGCTGGTGGATGAAATTCTGGTTGTTTCAGTTGGTCGTTATCAGGGGGCGGTATTTGCCTCGGAAAGAATAGATGTCTGGACTCAGGTGGTTGGCAAGCGCAGTTATAAATTTACTAATCCATTACTTAAGCTTGAACAGGATGTGGCAGCGGTTAGAGCCAATCTCCCTGACATCAAGGTTAGTGGCGCTCTGGTTTTTCCTCACGATGTCTCTTTTCCAAAAGGTAAACCTGATAATGTGATTTCCGTGTCTGAAGCAAAGCAACGATTTGGCAATGATCAGGCTTTATCCGTAAAAACCGAATATCAGGAGGCCTGGGAGAGGCTTAAGACTAAAGTGATATCAGAGACATGAGCATGTTAAATAAAATAAAAACCTTTTTTGAAAGTGTTATGAATGATTCAGAAACACCTCTGGATACAGACAATAATATAGAGCTGGCTTCCGCATTGTTGTTGGTTGAGGTGATGAATGCCGATAACAATATTGATGAGCGGGAAAAAAAGGCAGTGCAGACTGGATTAAAGAATATCTTTGCTTTGACCGATGAAGAAGTGGAAGAGGTTTTTAAAATTGCGGAAGAACACGCAAAAGATGTTGTTCCATTGCAAAAATATACATCTATACTTAATAGAACCCTGGAGCAGGGAGAGAAGCTGAATTTGCTGGAGCAAATATGGCGGGTGGTTTTGTCGGATGAGGAAACGGATAAATATGAAGAGCATCTTGTTCGGCAGATAGCCGAGCTGCTTTATATTCGGCATTCTGATTATATTCTTGCTCGGCAACGTGCAAAAGGTGAGTTTGGCTGATTTAAACTGTGAACGTGTGCACGGCGAAATACAGGATAGCGGGATAGTTTTGTCGGTCTGGTCGAAATTGAGAGTGAAAGTCTGTATAAAAAGATAATGCAAAATTTTCTATTTCACACCTTTATCAATAAAAAATACCTGCAACTGTTGTTTTTGCTATGTTTGGCGAGTCCTGTTTTTGCTGCAAACAAGGGCAGCATTGCGCGTGCGCAATTTACTACCAAAATCGAAGACCGAGAGCCAGTTGATCAGGTCGCGGTGATTGATAATAGTGTAACCACACTGTATTTTTTTGCCGATGTCCGACATATGGAGGGTCATTCGGTTACGCACAGTTGGGAGTATAATGGACAGGTTATTTCAAAGAAGACCTTTGAGGTAAAGGGACCGCGATGGCGTGTTTATTCGAAAAAAGAACTGGATCCATCCATGACCGGAACGTGGACGGTGATTGTTCGGGATGAAAACGGCTGGCCGTTAACGGTAGCGGTTTTTCGCTATGTTGACAGCGCCTCGGGTGAAGAAAATATTATTCTGCCACTCGCAGATTGAAATTAGCCATTATTTGTTAAGGCAGGTTTGCTTCATTGCCGTCTGTTGCCGTATTGGATTCATCAACGGCAATGTTATTTTCATCGACTTCTGTTTTTTGTTCAGGCGCCGCCGGCAGGGGTTCTTCCTCAATAAATGGCGCATCCATGACCGGCACGGGTTCATCCTGAACGATCGAAGGCGCAGTAGCGCTGGCGACAAGTGCATTCCATTTTTCCACCAGACCATCAAAGGCCGCTTCGGCTTCCTGACGCAGACGTGATTCTTCGTTGGCGATCGCCAGTTTTGAGGGAATATCGATAGCCTGTTTCAGGTTGTTAACCGGATTAATGGAGGCTTTGGCCTTGAGTTGAGGTGCGGGTTTGCTTTCACTGAGCTGCAATTCCGGTTGCAGTCCGGGTTGGTAAAATAGAAAAGCGCCGGCGGCTGCGATTGTTATTATGAGGCTGGCGGCAACTGTGAACAAGCCCTTTCGTTTACTCTTATGCGCCTGTTTGAGAACTTCATCGCGCTCACGCATCGCTTTTTCAAATTCCTGGCTGTTGAATGGCGTGGCGACAGGATCGTTCTGACTGTCAACGGTAAAGGAGGGAAGTTCATTTTCATCCTGGCTTACTACAGATTGCAGTTCGGGAATATCTTCCTGTATTGCCGGGACGGAGGGTTCTTTAAAGATAAAGACATCATATGCGCCTTCAAGAATAATTCTGTCGCCAATGCGCTTGAGTGTGACTTCGGCAAGTGAGATGCCTTCCGCATTGGTTTGCGCCTCGTCACTCTGACGTTGTTGTTCCGCCTGTTCAAGACGAGCCTTGATCTGTTCCGCCATGATGCGCGCTTGCGCCTGTTTCTTTTGGCTGCGTGCAGCGGTGGTTTGCTGTTTTTTCACCTGTGAAGCTTTCTGCTGTTTTTCTTTTTCGATGCGGGCGTTAATCGCCTGAACCTTTTTGATATTCTGCGCCTGTTCCGCCAGTTGCCGGCGGGATTCTTCCAGCTCCTCGCGCATACGTTGGGCTTCCAGTTCGGCGGCGATGCGGATGCGTTTGGCTTCTTCTTCTGCTTTGCGGTTCGCTTCGAGAACCAGTTCCCGAGCATGTTGTTCGGCATCGCTGATAATATTATCGCGTTGCTGACTACCCGAACTTCTGGCCTGTGATATGGTTTCCTGAATTTGTGCGCGGGCATTTGCAAGTTCGGCGCGTAGTTGTTCGGCTTCCTGTCGCGCCTGTTGACGTATTTTTTCGGCTTCAAGTTCAGCGCTTAAGGTGCTTTGTTTAATCAGATCTTCCGCCTGTTTACGGGATTCATCCAGCAGGGTTTCTCCCTGTATACGTCCGGTTTCAGCAAAACTGTTTCTTGAGGCTTCCAGTTGCTGGCGTGTTTCCTCCAGTTCGCGTTGTAGTTGCCGGGCTTCTTCTTTAGCCTGCCGGCGAATAGCTTCGGCTTCTTTCTCTGCGTTCAGCGCGCTTTGTTTAATCAGTTCTTCAGCCTGCTTGCGGGATTCCTCCAGTAATGCTTCGCGTTGCAGTTGTTCTTTTTTGGCAATCTTGTTTCGGGAGGCTTCCAGATCCATGCGTGCTTC
>WFVC01000127.1 GCA_015491815.1 Gammaproteobacteria bacterium
GCTCAACTGTCCGCGCCGAGCCGCGCCATCGGTATTAAATAATTCAAATTTCATATTTTGAACCCTGGTTGGCTGGTAGCTTGTTCCCGGCAACTCGCCACTAGCTACCAGCTACCTGTTTTTCAACAAACATCGCATCGCCGTAACTGAAAAACCGATAGTGTTCCGCCACCGCATGTTCATAGGCCCGCATAACATTCTCATAGCCGGCAAAGGCGCTGACCAGCATCAGCAGGGTCGATTCCGGCAGGTGAAAGTTGGTGATCAGGGCATCCACCACCCTGAATTCAAAACCGGGGCTGATAAAAATATCCGTATCGCCGGAAAAAGGCCTGAGTTCGCCACACAGAGCGGCGGTTTCCAGACTGCGCACGCTGGTCGTGCCCACCGCGATCACCCGTCCGCCCCGCGCCCGGGTTTCCGCCACCTGTGCGCAAACCTGCTCGCTGACTTCCAGCCATTCCGCGTGCATGTGATGCTCGATAATATTCTCCACCCGCACCGGCTGAAAGGTGCCCGCGCCCACATGCAGGGTCACACAGGCAGTCTCAATACCCTGCCGGCGCAGTCTATCCAGCATCATGTTATCAAAATGCAAGCCTGCGGTGGGCGCGGCCACCGCGCCTTTTCGCCGGGCATACACGGTCTGATAGCGTTCCCGATCAAAATCATATTCATCTTCACGCTTTATATAGGGCGGCAGGGGCATGTGCCCGAGTTCATCCAGAATCGCCATCACCTCACGCGCAGGATCTGCCGCATCCGTTAAACGCAGTTCAAACAACGTCCCGGCGCGTCCCAGCATTTCAGCTTCGACGGTTTCTGACAGGATCAGGCGGCTGCCCGTTTTCGGCGATTTGCTCGCCCGCACATGAGCCAGCAAACGCCGGCTGTCCAGCACCCGTTCCACCAGCACTTCCACCCGGCCACCGCTCTGTTTATGTCCGAACAGCCTTGCCGGAATCACCCGCGTGTCGTTCATGACCAACAGATCACCGGCGCGCAACAGCTCGGGAAGATCCGCAAACTGCCGATCCATCAGAGCGCCATCGCGGCCATCCAGACAAAGCAGGCGGCTCGCCACCCGCTCCGACATCGGATACTGGGCGATCAGCTCATCGGGAAGAGCGTAATAAAAGTCACTGAGTTTCATGGCTGGCGCAGAATAGCAGATTTGGGAGCCAAATTTTACGCTTTGCGCCCGCAGAGCAAATGATTTCAACCCGCCCTTTTACAAGCCCTCCCCGGCTCTCTATAATACGCGGCTTGTTGGCGATGGCTGAGTGGCGGAATTGGTAGACGCGCTGCACTCAAAATGCAGTTCCTTCGGGAGTGCCGGTTCGATTCCGGCCTCAGCTACCATCCGACAAGCACATGGCCTGTTCCGTCCCGCTTCCGACTTATCCCCATCGCAAATTCAACACAGCCGCGCCAAACCCGGTATAATGGCGGGTTTTGACAATAGACAGAACTCAAAAAATGATGAAAGCAGCCAGCAGCACAGCGTTAAAAAACAAGGCGAAAAGCGCCGATGACAAGGCCCTGCGTTCCCGGGTCAAACTCTTCGGCAATATTCTCGGCCGGATTCTCCATGCCCATGCCGGCAAACAGGTCTTCGATGCCGTTGAAACCCTGCGCCGTGGCCATATCAGCCTGCGCAAAACCGATAACGCCCGCAAGCGTCAGAATCTGGCCAAACTGATCGAATCACTGGACGCCAACAGTCTGGAACACGTGGTGCGGGCCTACAGTATTTATTTCAGTCTGGTGAATATCGCCGAGGAAGCCTGGCAGCACAAACAGCGACGCCGCATCGCCGGGCGCAACGGCCCGAGCTGGCGCGGCTCCTTCAACACCACCCTGCGCGAGTTGCACAAACAGAAAATCAACGCGGTGCAGATCCAGCGCCTGCTGGACAATCTGGCCTATATCCCGGTGTTCACCGCTCATCCGACTGAAGCCAAACGCCGCTCGGTGATGGAAGCCCTGCGCCGGATTTTCGTGATCAGCGAGGAGCTGGACGCCGGACGCCTGACCCAGTTTCAGAAAGATGAAATTACCGAACGTCTGGAGCGCCATATCCAGATCCTCTATAAAACCAACGAAGTGCGCACGCACAAGCCTGACGTCGTCGATGAGGTAAAACAGGGACTGTATTATTTCCGCGAATGCCTGTTTCAGGCGGTGCCGGACACCTATCGCAATCTGGAAAAAGCCATTACCCGCACCTATGGCGCCGATGATCCGGATCATGGTATTCAGGTGCCCAGTTTTATCCAGTTTGGCTCCTGGATTGGCGGCGACCGCGACGGCAATCCCTTTGTCAAACCCGAGACAACTATTACCGCATTGCGCATGCAGGCAGTGGAAGTGGTGCGTGAATATTACCGGCGCGTGGAAGCCCTGCTGCGGGTGCTGACCCACTCGACTGAATTCTGCCAGCCCAGTGATGCCCTGAGCCTCAGTCTGCAGCGCGATGAAAAGGACTTCCCCGACCTGTTTGCCGAAAACCCGGAACGCTTCCGGCAGGAACCTTACCGGCGCAAGTTATTCATCATGTCGCAACGTCTGCGCGATAATCTGATCTGTTTCAACGCGCGGCTGGAACAGCGGGAAGCGCAACCAACCTGTGCTTACGCCAATGAACAGGGGCTGTTGCAGGATCTTTATCTCATCCGCGACTCCCTCATCAGCCATGATGACGCCGTTGTCGCCGCCGGCGATTTGCAGGATCTGATTCGTCTGGTGGAAACCTTCGGCTTCTATCTTTCGCATCTGGATGTGCGTCAGGAATCCACCGTTCACTCCGAAACCGTGGCGGAAATCATTGCTCAGATCGATGACAACTGTGATTATGCCGCGCTGGATGAGGAAGCGCGCCTGACTTATCTTAGCAATAAGCTGGCCTCGGAAAATATCCCGGCTATCGACCGCTCCCGACTCAGCGAACGCGCTGCGGAAACCCTGCAGCTCCTGCATGTGATGGCGGAAATGCGCGAGGAGATCAGTCCCGACGCCTTTGGCGCCTATGTGATTTCCATGACCCATGAAGCCAGCCATGTGATGGAAGTAATGTTCCTCGCCTGGCTCGCCGGGCTGGCCGGAACCCGCGACAACGAATGGTTCTGCCATCTGCAGGTTTCACCTTTGTTTGAAACCATTGACGATCTGGCGCATATCGAACCGGTGATGAGCCGTCTGCTGGACAACGACACCTATGCGGCTCTGCTCAAAGCCTCGGGCAACACCCAGGAAGTGATGCTGGGATATTCTGATTCCTGTAAGGATGGCGGCATCCTCGCCTCAGCCTGGAATCTGTATCAGGCGCAACAACAGATCACCGCGCTGACTCAGGCGCGCGGGGTCAAACTGCGCATGTTCCACGGCCGCGGCGGTACGGTTGGTCGTGGCGGCGGCCCCACCCATGATGCGATCCTCTCCCAGCCTGCCGGCACCGTACATGGCGAAATCAAATTCACCGAACAGGGTGAAGTGCTGTCCTACAAATACAGCAACACCGAGACCGCCAGCTATGAACTGGGCATGGGCATTACCGGCCTGCTCAAAGCCAGCTGTAACCTGATCAATAAACCGGAACCGGATAATCAGGAACATCTGGACATCATGGCTGAACTGGCTGCGACCGGTGAAGCGCAATATCGCGAGCTGACCGACCATACCGAGGGCTTTCTGGATTATTTCTATGAGGCCACGCCGGTTTCTGAAATTGCGCTCATGAACATCGGTTCCCGTCCGTCTCATCGTAAAAAACAGGATCGCTCCAAAACCTCGGTGCGCGCGATTGGCTGGGTCTTCGGCTGGGCGCAATCACGCCACACCATGCCCGCCTGGTACGGCATCGGCACCGCGCTGGAAAGCTGGGCGAAAAATAACGCCAGCGATATCAGCAAATTACAGGATATGTATCAGCACTGGCCGTTTTTCCGCGCCCTGCTCTCCAATACTCAGATGGCTCTGTTTAAAGCGGATATGCGCATCGCCAAAGCCTATGAATCCCTGTGTCTGGATCAGAAAACCGCCAGAAATGTCTATGCGCTTATCAACAAGGAATACGAGCGCACCCGTAACCGGACGCTCAAGGTCGCAGGGCTGGATGAACTCATGGGCGACACCCCGGATCTGGCTTTATCGCTGACCCGGCGCAACCCCTATCTGGATCCGCTCAACCAGATCCAGCTCATGCTGCTCAAACGCTACCGGGATGAAAGCCTCGACGAGGAAACCCGTCAGATCTGGCTTAAGCCGCTGCTGCGCAGCATCAATGCGATTGCGGCGGGAATGCGGAATACGGGGTAAAGCGGATACAGGGGGAAAGATACAGGATAAAAGGGGCAGGACTTTCGCCTTGTACCTTGTATCCGATTCTAAGCTACCTGAACCGGAATGGTATTACGGGTATGGGTGATCCGGTTGTTCTCGTCAAGATAGACGAGTTTGGGTTTGAAGCTGGCCAGTTCCTGCTGGCTGAGTCCGACATAGGCACAGATAATCACGATATCACCGGGATTGGCCTTGTGGGCAGCGGCGCCATTGACTGAAATAATGCCCGAGTTATCTTCGGCGCGGATCGCGTAAGTTCTGAAACGTTCGCCATTGCTGGCATTGTAAATTTCAATCTGTTCGTATTCACGAATACCGGACACTTCCAGTAAATGCCCGTCAATTGCACAGGAGCCTTCATATTCCAGTTCGGAATGCGTCACGCGGGCGCGGTGTAACTTGGCTTTGAGCATGGTTGTCTGCATTAAAGGGATATCCTGCAAAATTTGTAATAGTCAATTTTAGCATGAAGATCGCCGGGGCTACACCCTCAGATTGTCGATCAAACGGGTCTCGCCCAGCCGCACCGCCGCAAGGATAACCCTGTTTTTCGTATCATTATTAATCGCGGACAGGCTGTCCGCATCGCGGATCGCCACGTATTCGGGGGTAAAACCCAGCGTCTGCAAATCCCTGACAGCGTCCTGCTCAAGCGCGGCAAAGTTCGCATCCCGCTTCAGCAGTTTTTCCCTGAGCAGCTGTAGTTGTCGGTGCAATTCAGGCGCAAGCCGCCGCTCCTCTTCACTCAAACGCTGGTTGCGTGAACTCATCGCCAGTCCGTCAGTTTCGCGCACCGTCGGCAGACCGATAATCTCAATCGGCATATTCAAATCAGCGACCAGTCGCCGCACCAGCAACAACTGTTGAAAGTCCTTTTCCCCGAATACGGCCAGATCCGGCTGCACGCAATTAAACAGTTTGGCCACTACCGTAGTCACCCCGCTGAAATGGCCGGGACGGGCCGCGCCTTCGAGAATATCCCCCAGTCCGGCCACTTCAACCCGGGTAAGCGCCTCGCGGCCATGGGGATACAGAGTCAACTCATCCGGACAAAACAGGGCATCCACGCCCATATCCTGCAGGTGAGCCTGATCCTGTTCGAGCGTGCGGGGATAGGCGTCCAGATCGCTTTGTTCATCGAACTGCAGGGGATTGACAAAAATGCTGGCCACCACCCGCTCGCAATGACGGGCCGCCTCTTTCAGTAAAGCCAGATGTCCGGCATGCAGATTGCCCATAGTCGGCACGAAACCAATCCGCTGCCCGGCCTGCCGCCATTCACGAAGACAGCCACGCAAGGGTTCGATGGCTGAAAAAGTTTGCATCACTGTCTGGGGCAACGATAAATAACAAAACTCTGTGTGCCCCTGTCAATTTCACTGACAGGCACCACCACGTTACCGCCGATATCAATGGCATTATTGCGCGCCAGCGTTTCCAGTTCACCGCGCACTTTTTCCTTATTCCGTGCGAACGTGGCGATTTCGGCTTTTACCGAAACGGTGGAACTGCCCATTTTATGGCAGCCCTTTAAATCATCCATGCTTGCGATGCGCACCTTCTCCGCCTCCGGTTTCAGATCCACCCAGGTGCAAGCGGATGCAATCAGCGCGGAAATTAGAATGATGACTGGTTTGCCTGTTTTCATAAGTTTTATCCTCATCAAGATTCCGGTTTGAAAAACTATTAAGCGTTTCTAATTCCAGTACAAATGATTAATTGTACACAAACCGAAAAATAAAAAACCCGCGTCCGGCTATTCACCGGAAACGCGGGTCATCCAATAATGGCGGGTTATTTACTGGTAAAGGTCCAGCCATCAGTCGACGGCAGTCGGGGCATCGGTTGAGCCGGGAATTCACCCGTCAGAGCCTGTAAAAAGGCGACCAGTTCTTCCACCTGGGCATGCGTCAGTTTTTTGTTCAGCTGCGTACGCGCCATCACCCGCACTGCTTCCTCCAGCGTGTCGACCTTGCCATTGTGAAAATAAGGCGCGGTCAGCGCGATATTGCGCAGGGTCGGCACTTTCCATTCATGCTTGTCGCCGCGTCCCTTGTCCGCCATCAGATCATATTTTTTCACATATTCATTTTTGCTATAGGTCGGGAATTTCATAAAAAATCCGGTTCCGGGCGCCATCGCCGGCCCGCTGAAGGCCGGCCCGGAATGACAGCCCGAGCAACCCAGTTCAGCAAAGGCTTTCATGCCTTTGACCTGCTGCGCGCTCAACGCAGACTTGTCGCCTTTCACGTAACGATCATAAGGACTATTGGGCGTAATCAGGGTGCGTTCGTAGGCCGCAATCGCTTTGGCGACATTATCGATAGTCACCGGGTTTTTACCGCCAAAGGCTTTCTTAAACATTGGCGTATAAGCTTTGATCGCGCGCACCCGGTTAATTGCAACAGTATGATTTTTAAGTCCCATTTCAATCGGATTGGTAATCGGTCCCAGCGCCTGCTCTTCCAGTGATTTGGCGCGTCCATCCCAGAACTGGGATGAATTAAAGGCGGAATTCCAGACCGTCGGCGCACTGCGTCCGCCGGTTTTACCATGCACGCCCATCGCCACCGGGCGGTTATCTTCGCCCCCCAGCATCACATTATGGCAACTATTGCAGGATACGGTACCGGTCGATGACAGACGCGGGTCAAAAAACAGGCTGCGTCCCAGTTCGACCTTGGCCGCTGTAGTAGGATTATCCGCCGGAGCCGGCGCTTTCTCCGGCAATGCTTCCCACTGGGCAAAAATTTGCGATGAAAAACCTAAAAGGGTGATGAAACTCAGGAAAAACGGGAATCGGCTCTTGGACATGGAATCCTCCGGTTGCTATATTAGGAACTACTTATTTAACTTTAGACTGATTCTAAAATGGAAGCTGACAAATTTCAAGGACATACTTTAACAGCATTTATTTGCTAATCCTGCTCAAGCGATGAGCAGTTAAATAGTTAATGGCGATAAATTCAGGAGACCGTGTCGCCATTCTCATCTATTCAGCAATATTTAAGTATAGACAGGTAGACTGGATATAAATGTTATTTAATGGATTTTCATAATGAGCATCACCAGGCTCTGGTCACGCAGCAGACAAATCGATCGTTTTGAGAGATTGCTCAGACCATTCATCCCCTATCTATACCAGTTAGCCTGGCGTTTTACCGGCGCACAGGATGATGCGGAAGATCTGATTCAGGATCTATTAAGTAAGCTCTACCCCCGCCTGAAAGAACTGGAAAAGATCGAAAACCTGCGCGCCTGGCTGGCCAAAGTCCTGTATCGCCAGTACATCGATCAGCTGCGCCTGCAATCCCGCACCCCGGTCAGGCTTGCTGAGACAGGCATGAATTCAGATGAGGAAACGGATATTCCTGTTTCAATTAATCCCGATCAGGAACAGGCGCAGTTAATCGCTCAGATTGAACGCCTGCTTCCCCAACTTAATGATGATCAGCGCCTGCTACTCATTCTGCATGATGTTGAAGGCTACACCCTCAAGGAAATAGAGGAGATGACTGACACCCCAGTCGGCACCCTGAAATCCCGCCTCAACCGGGCGCGAAAAAAATTACGTGAACTGATGGAACCTTTTTCTGCAAATGAACGTGTTGTACAAGTGAAAGGGTCAAAACCATGAACTGTTACGACATCCACAATTACTGTGACGCTTATCTCGACCACGAGATGAGTAATACGCAAAGGCATGCGCTGCAAACGCATCTCGAATCCTGCTCTGCCTGCCGGCAATATCTGCAACAGGCGGAGAAACTTCGTGATGCGTTGAGCAAGCTCAAAGCGCCGACCATGCCCCCTGAATTTTCTAGTCGAGCTTTTGACAAAGTTCGGCAACAAAATCACGGAGCAAAACGGTTAACCAATACCGGGCTGGCGCTGGCGGCAAGTTTGGCCTTAGCCGGTATTGTGGGTGTATTCATGCACCAACCTGACTCAACGCTTCCAGAACCGAATGCTATCCAGATTAGTCTACAGCAGGCGCGGGACGTCAATCTTGTTTTTAATGCTAAAAAAGATCTCAACGAGGTTACTATCAGCATTGAACTGTCTGACAATCTTGCGCTTGACGGCTTTGCCGGCAAACAAACGGTTTCCTGGAATACCACGTTGCAGAAAGGAAAAAATGTGTTGTCTCTGCCCATTATCGCAACACAGTCAGGAAACGGTATGTTGACTGCCCGACTTCGTCTGGGCAATCAGGATAAAATCATCCGTATCCCAGTGAATGCCCAACAGAGTGGTTCGACTCAAATTCAAATCAATAGCCCCCACAACCTTGTTCAAATTTGAGGAGAAATACCATGAAACATCTAAGCAGCTATATTTTACTCGGCGCCAGCCTGTCCATGCCCTTTACAGTTATCGCCGCACAGGACATCGATGATGTCACCATCGAGGTTATCGATATTACCGACGAACATGCCGATGATGTTTTGCGACATATCGAACTGCCCGATGCTGCGGAACACGCCAGGCATGACCATAATGAACAGGATCATAATAAACGAAGCGATGATCGCAACAGTGATTCCGATCGAGAACATGATATGGATCGCGATCAGGAGCGTGAACACGAAATGGAACAGGAACGTGAGCATGAAATGGATCGTGAAACCGAACGTGAACAGGAACGCGAAATGGATAGAGAAATGGATCGCGAAATAGAGCGTGACAATGAAGTAGAACAAGAACGTGATCAGGAAATTGATCGCGATCGTGATCACGGCATGAAATCTGATGGTGAACATTCAAACTGATCACCTTCTGTACAGTGGATGAGTGAAGTTTTCACTCATCCACCCTTTACCCCGGTTAACCGCATATCAATCACAATGGAGCCACAGGATAATGCAAAATACAGCTCGTTCTCTACCTAAAATCAACACCTATAAAAATTTGCTATTTCTGTTGACCGGTTTGAGTTTATTACTATCAGCTGCAGCAAGCGCAGCAAGTAATTCAGATTTTGATAAGGGAATGCGCTATTTCAAACAGGGACACTACAACAAAGCCATACAATCATTTGAACAGGCACACCAAAAGGGGATGAGAAAACCGGCGCTTTACTACAATCTCGGCGTTAGCTATTTTAAAAAGGGAAACTATGACAAAGCTGAAACCAATTTCAAACAAACACTGAAAAATAAAAATTTAAAATCCCTGTCTGAATATAACATCGGCCTGGTCTACCTGAAAAAAGGTGACAAGACTGACGCAAAAAAATGGTTTAAAAAATCAGCCGCCAGTAGCAATAAAAAAATCGCCGGCCTGTCCAGGCTGCAACTGGAAAAACTTTCGCCGCGAAAGACGGGCAAAAAAACAAAAAACTGGTACAACTACGCCAGCCTCAGCTATGGCTATAACAGCAATATTAAATTAGCCCCTGTCGAGATCGCCTCCAACACCAACGATTCTTACATGGATATTTACGCCTCTACCAGTGGCGTTATCAGCGGCAGTTATAATGATGGTGTGTTGCTCGATGCCTTTGCCTATTTTCTAAATTATGCGGATGTTGATACCTATGATGAAAAGCAGGCGCGGATAGGACTTTATAAAAATAAAAAATATGCTGACTGGCGCACCCGTCTTGGCGGTTACTACGAACGCAGTACCTTTGGCAGTACGGATTATCAGCAAACCATTGGACTGGAAGCTCGGGGCAAAAAAAGGCTGGGAAAAACCAATTCACTTTCCCTGCGTTACCGTTATAACGATATTAGCAGCCTCAATGCTGTTTATGATTATCTAAATGGCTGGCGTCAGCAATTTCGTTTTGAATATCTCGATTATACCGCCTCTGACAGCAAGCGCATCTATTATGAAATTGAATTTAATGATCGACAAAATCTCAGCAACCGTAATTATTCCCCTACCCGACACAAGATACTGGCTATTTATCGCAAGAATCTTTCAAGAGCGTGGCGCATTGGAGGTGAATTAAGTTACCGCTATAGCGCCTATGATCCCACTCCGGTGCAAAACAGGGAAGATGACCGACTGCGCGCTGCAATCGAAGCCCGATACACTATCAGCAAGATGTGGAAGGTGAATGGGCGTTACCAACGCACCGATAACAGTTCAACTGATAATCTCTATGATTATACGCAGAATCTCTATTATTTAAGCGTGGAAGCTAATTTCTAAACAGGTGTGTACGGCTGAAGCCATAGCTGCAAACTATACCGGTATATCACACACCACAGGAACCTGTATCCCAGCGAAAATACCGAGCATGAATTTTTTTATGCAACAATACACCAATATAAATACCGATCAAGGTTAATATTGCCGCAAGTTTTCCTGAACCCAATTGAACAAAAACCAGACTTGGACAGGCGCCGGAAACCGCCCAGCCAAAGCCAAACAACATACTGCCGGGGATTGTCCCCGGCTGAAATATTTTATGTTGTTTGGGGATTTTTTTTGAAAACGGAAGCAGAATTATCATTGATAGTACGACTGCAGCCGCAAATGAAATAAGCATACGAAGATCTGCAAAAATGAACATTTTATGCAGTTCATCATAGTCAGCAAAACCAATTCGGGCGACCACAAACCCCATAGTCAAACCAAGAAAAGCATAAGACAAATATTGCTTCAATAACGTTTTTTTCATACCAGCGTCGCCTCCATCAGAAAAGATAGTAGAATTGCGCTCGCCATAAAAGTCATGGTTGCAATCAGACTCGCGGGAATCATTCGCGCACAACCGCTCAGGCCATGACCGGAGGTGCATCCTCCCGCCATCTGTGTGCCAAAACCAACCATGACACCGCCAAACAATAACGCCACCCAGACTTCCCAGTCATCACCAAATATCTTTGAGTGCACAGGACTCAGGGTGAATTCGATAGTAAAACTGTCAGTCAACATCGCGGCAAGCAAGCCACCGACAAACATGGATAATAGAAAAACCAGATGCACTGTCCAGGGTGTGTATTGTTCAACGCTCGATGAGGTTTGCAGTTGAGCCTCCCCCTCCGGAATATCATCCAGTTCCTCCAGCGAACCTTCACCAAATTCAGCCAGCGTCTCCGCCAACAAAGCATCTTCCATTTCACCCTTATCTTCGGTCAGCGCTTTTAATTCTGCACTGCGCGCTCGATCGTCTTTCCAGCCCACAACTTTGGCCCAGCTGCCTGAGACACCCAGTAAACGCCCCACCAGTAAAAAGTTAAGCACACTGATGGCAGCCAGGCCTATAGCCCCCAGCCACCAGGGCCAATATTCCAGCATTATTTTAGCTCCTTCGTTGTCATCACTTTATGCAAACGGGTTGAGTTTTTTTAGAAAACTAATAACTCCGGAAACAGATGCTTCATCCTCATCTGCCGCCCCTTCACCTTGAGCATTGTATTCATCTTCAGTCATGGCCGCCTGCGCCTTTTCAATTATTTTGACACAATCGTCAAACCCCGAACTCAACGCAATATCCAGCGCGGTTTCACCTTTTACATTTTTCGCATGGGGGTTACAACCATTGCTTAACATAATTTCAACCAGTTCAACATTCCCCACACTGGCCGACGCCATCAGGGGCGTCATGCCGTCACTGCTAACCAGACGTCCCGAAGGGAGTCCCACTTTGAGCATGGATTTAACCATCGGCACACGTTGTTTTAATATCGCATTAAACAGCGCTGCGGCGGAAATTTGTTCCTTACTGCGTTGCTTCACGCGCCTTCCATTCGGCAACAGAGCCAGTGGTACGGACTTACCTTCAAGCGCAAGTTGATAACGCGCACACTTCTCATATTCACTGGAACAATAACGCTGTTTCCAGAGTTTCAGCGATGGCTCCATGGCAAACTGAGCATACAATTGACAATTTTTACTATGCGTACAATCCACTTTAATATCCTTCAAAAATTACAGTCAATATCAATCTCCACAGATTTTTCGAGTTCCTGATGCAGGCAACATTAAATAATATCGACACCTGCGAGCAGGTCTTTAAGTATATTGCCGGCCAACATTCTTTCTCAATTTTGCCATGCCGACTTATCCTCGATTTAACTTAAATATTAGGGGCTGTTGATCTTTCATCTATTGTCTGATTATGGTTAATTTTAGCCCTGCCGGCGTTATTTTTTACTATCAATGGCGTGCATTGATACGTAAAAAATGCCTTGTCAGAACTAAAATTTTCTCAAAATCAGCCTAACATCTGAAAGATCAACCGCCCCTGGAAAAAC
>WFVC01000128.1 GCA_015491815.1 Gammaproteobacteria bacterium
AAATAATTATTAGTGATCCTGATGGAAAACAAATTTTCCCCCTAAAAAAAACTGAACCCATATCCGGTAGATATATTTATAAATATCATCGACCTCTTAAATATAACAACCAAAACATTGGAAATTTAATACTCACTGTAGATTGGAGACTCGAACGAAATAAAGAGCTTCAACATTTCTATAACCTTGAGAAATTCATTATCCTGACTTTTTTAATAATTATATTAATAAGTATATTTCTACAAAACACCCTAATTCGCCGCCCTCTTCTTCAATTAAAACATGCCGCCACTATGTTGGCAAAAGGTGATTATAGCACCCCCATCCCATCAATCGGTAAAGATGAGATTGGCCAGTTGACGGAAAGCTTTGAAAAAATGCGCATAAATCTGAAAAAAGCTAAGGAGGATCATAAACAGGCAATAAAGACTGCCCAGCATAGCGAATCCATAAATAGAGCTATAATTAATACGATGGCCGATGCGGTTATTACTATAAATGATCATGGAAATATTGAAAGTTTTAACCCAGCTGCTGAACGTATATTCGGCTATGACAGCAGCGAGGTATTAAACAAAAACATTAATATTCTAATGCCCGAACCACATGCTAGTGCGCACGATGGTTATTTAAAACGATATCACAATGAAGGGGATTGCCACATACTTTGTCAAACAGTCGAAGTAGAAGCGCTTCATAAAAATGGGAATATAATAAATATAGAACTAAGTGTTAGCGATGTTGACTATAGTGATCCACATATTTTTAGTGGAATTATTCGAGACATTACCGAGCATAAACGAAAAGAAACCGAACTGCGAATCGCCGCTATTGCCTTTGATGCCCAAGAGGGAATTTTAATTACCGATATTTGTGCAAATATATTACGTGTAAATAAATCCTTCACCAAAATTACCGGATACGAACCAGACGAAGTTATCGGACGCAATCCCAATATTCTAAAATCCGGTCATCAAACGCATGAATTCTATACGGAAATGTGGGCTAATATAAAACAGCATGGAAGTTGGTCAGGTGAAATATGGAATAAACGAAAAAACAATGAAATATATCCACAATGGATATCTATAACTGCCGTAAAAGATAAAAAAGGAAATGTAACCCATTATGTTGGTAGTTTTTTAGATCTTTCTGATATAAAGGAGAAAGAATTACAGCTTGTTTATCAAGCCCAACAACTAAGCATAGCTAAAGATGAAGCCGAAACTGCAGCAAAGGCCAAGTCTGAGTTTTTATCCGTCATGAGTCATGAGATTCGAACTCCTTTAAATGGTATTATGGGTATGGCTCAATTACTTACAGATGCACCATTAAATAAAGAACAACAGGAGTATGTGCAAATCATTATTAATTCAGGAAATGCTCTTCTAACGATAATCAATGATATACTCGACTTTTCAAAAATAGATGCAAAAAAAATGGAATTAGAAGAGCGTTGCTTCAGTCTTGATAGGGTAGCATTTGAAGTTATTCACTTGCTAGACATAAAGGCAAAAGAAAAAAATCTTGAATTAATATACGATTACAAATCAGATACTCCACAATATTTTGTTGGCGATCAGGGGCGAGTAAGACAGATATTAATTAATCTTATTGGTAATGCTGTTAAATTTACCGAACACGGTTATGTTAGGTTAGAAATTAGTTGTGAGAAAACAAAAAATATAGAACATAAGAATATTGCGTCTTTAGTTTTAAAAGTAGAAGATAGTGGAATTGGCATCCACCCCATCCACCATGCGCAATTATTCGATTCATTTTCACAGGCTGATAGATCTACCACTCGTAATTTCGGTGGCACCGGATTGGGACTAACTATTTGTAAAAAACTGGTTGAATTAATGGAAGGCGACATCCATATAGAAAGCGAACCTGATAAGGGAAGCATTTTCCTTGTTTACATAGATTTACCTATTTATGTACATGAAAATTCAAAAATAGGATATAAATAATTCTGTATAGATATCAGCGTTAAATATAATCAGTCAAGCGACCTTCAAATTCAAGCATGTTAATCGTCCCAGGTTTGCTGCCGGAGATCTATTTACTTGAGTCAGGTCACCATGTCTGACTCTTCAGTTTTCCCATAATACAACTTTTTATATTCAGCGAGTGGTATATTTCCAATCGCTTCCAACAAGCATCCATTGTCAAACCAGCCCAGCCACTCCGGCATTGCATATTCTACTTCATCTACTACCTTCCGGGGTTCTTTTATAGATGATTTCAATTTTGTATAAACCATTGATGGTTTAGTCCAAAGCATCACCATACGAGTCTCCCATGCTACCTGCGGAAGCCTCTATACCTGCAGCACTCAGACGTTTACTGTACGAGCGGAAAATTACTGACTGCTATGGTCGCTATAGTATATCTACTTGTTATTGAGATCACATTAATTCCAACTAGCTCGCCACAATCCCATTATAGCTAAGCAATAATTTAATTTTTAACCTTATAAACTACTTCTCCAGAAGTTTCTTCAATCACAAAATATTCCCCTGTCGAAGGACTGGAATCGATAATATATTTCTTTCCTGCCTCGGTATTAAACACCATTTTAACAGGAGGGCTTAACCTGGATCCTGCATTCGGACCTAAAAGTGTTGAAACAATTACGCTGTGCTCTCCAGGCAGCGTCTCAAAACTACCAGACTTTAATTTGTCCAAACTGTATTTATCAACCTGTCTTACAATCAAACCTGAGACAGGTTTTATTATTGAGACTTCATCACTGTTTTTTTTGCTACCCTCATATGCCTGTTGAACGGCACAACCTGTAATAATCAATAGTATTGTTATATATGCAATTATCTTGTTCATAGTATCTCCTTTATCTTAAGCATCTTATATATACACTGTATATAAATCTGTCCGAGTGATAATATTTAGAAAATAAAAAACCATACGGCTGAGATGCACAGTCTGAACCCGTATATTTGAGGGAATAGTTAAATGAGAGACTAAGGCTAGATTTAACGTCAGGTCTCGATCGCGAATATTGAATAGCGGTTGTTTATAACAACACGCTATTTTTGAAACACTAGAAAAAAGCAGCCCCTTTGCTCCAGATTTCTGGAGCAAATGTTGATACGTTTCTGACTTGTCAGTTCTTGATAGTTCCCACACTGTCTCCATCCCATCAAAGATGGTTACAGGCAGTTCTTTCCATGCCTGCATGCAGGCGGACAAATTTTGTTTATCCGCAAAGCATGACTTCCAAATTTAATAATTTAATTTTGCAATAGAAGGCTGCTTCTATCACATTTCTCATTTTATCTAGAGTTCAGGTCTATTACAGTCAGTTAGAATATCTGAAATTAAGTATAAAAGGAATCTATACCCTTATCGTTTATTAAGATTAAGATGGAACAGCCTCATACTCAATAGAACTTTTGGCCTATCTTCCGTTCACCGCAAGTCTGTAGTACATAGGTAATTGAAAATCTTTCAATCTACTTCCTATGACAGAAAGGAGGATGAAATATAGCTTTCCTTATGTAAATTTTTGATGATTCAAGCGCGTCAAATAAGGGCTATTTTCAGAATATTGAAGGCCTGTATTTTTCATCTGGAAGACATCCAAATATGCCGGGCACAAAAAAACCAGTCACCGTTAAGTGACTGGTTTTAATGATGAATCTTGGTAGCGGGGGCTGGATTTGAACCAACGACCTTCGGGTTATGAGCCCGACGAGCTACCAGGCTGCTCCACCCCGCATCAGAAGGTTGGCATTCTAAACGCAAGGCCGTAAATTAGCAAGCCAAAGTTCAGGAAAAAGCAGCCGTGCATACGGCCATGAGCGCACCGGGGAACAGCCCAATTCCCAGCACCATCAGCGCGTTGGCGCTTATCAGCAGACGCATGTCGGTGCTGCACTGCAGCGCTTCTTCGCTGTTCGGTTCATCAAAATACATGAGCTTGACAATGCGCAGATAGTAGAACACCCCGATAACAGAGAAAACCACGCCAACGATGGCCAGCCAGAGCATGTCGGCGGCGACCACTTCCTGAAGCACGGCGAGCTTGGCCCAGAAACCCAGAAACGGCGGTACGCCGGCCATCGAGAACATCAGGATCAGCATCATAAAGGCATACCAGCTGCTCCGCCTGTTCAGGCCTTTGAAATCATCCAGTTTATCGCCTTCAAATCCCTTGCGACTGAGAAGAATAATCATGCCGAAGCCGCCCAGCGCCATCAGTACATAGGCCAGCGCATAAAACATGGAAGCGGAAAAGCCGCTTTGGGTGCCGGTCAGAATGCCCAGAATCAGAAAACCAACATGGGAAATAGTCGAATACGCCAGCATGCGCTTCAGGTTAGTCTGGGCAATCGCGACGATGTTACCGACCGCCATCGACAATACGGCAAGAATAATCAATATCCCCTGCCATTGATCATGCAGATCGATCATGCCATCCACCAGCAAACGCACCAGCATGGCGAACGCCGCAATTTTTGGCGCGCTGCCAATATAAAGCGTCACCGCCGTTGGTGCGCCATGATAGACATCGGGCACCCACATGTGAAAAGGCACGGCGCCCAGCTTAAAGGC
Organism: Gammaproteobacteria bacterium; assembly: GCA_015491815.1. Taxonomy (GTDB): domain Bacteria; phylum Pseudomonadota; class Gammaproteobacteria; order UBA6429; family Thiohalophilaceae; genus JAADGZ01. Next base: position 4,579 of record WFVC01000128.1, read on the forward strand.
CATCCCCACGAGCAGGAAGACCAGACCAAAGGCCAGCAAGGTTCTGTCACCCGAGACGGCACGCTCGGCAATACTATCAAGTTGCAGTGTCCCGGTGACCCCGTAAATCATGGACATACCGTACAGCAACATGCCCGAGGCAATCGCGCCGAGGACAAAATATTTCATCGCGGCTTCTGAGGCGTGAATAGAATCGCGTTGTAACGCCACCATCGCATACAGGGACAACGACAATAATTCCAGTCCAAGATAAAGGGTCAACAGGCTGTGAGCCGAGATCATGATCATCATTCCCAGCATGCCGAACAGACCAAGAATATAAAACTCACCCTTGAACATATTGCGATCGCGCAGATAATCCTTCGCATAAACGAAGACTACAAACACCGCAAAATAAACGCCGAGCTTGAGCACATGACTCATGCTGTCAGCCACATAACTGCCATTGAATGTTATCTGCCGCTCCCCACTATCCCCGTAAAGGGTTAATACCGCCGCTACCAGCAGAGTAAACAGCGCCAGCAGATAGGTCAGATAGCGATCCTGCTGCTTGAGAAATAAATCGATCACTAACAGCACACAGGTCATGCCAAGAACAAATATCTCGGGAAGAGCCAGTAGAAAATTGGGCATTTCAATATTCATTTCATATTGCCATTCTAATGTTTACAGCTTCGACTGCATGATGTGTTGCAACAAATTATTCACGCTGGGTTCCATGACTTCCAGCAACGGCGCCGGCCAGAGACCAAGCAGCAACACCGCCACCACCAATATGCCCAGAATAAGGAATTCACGCTTGTTGATATCTTTCAGCGCCGCCACATTATCATTCGCCACATCCCCAAAGATCACCCGCTTAACCATCCATAGCGTATAGGATGCTCCCAGTATCAGAGTAATTGCAGCAAGGAAAGCAAACCAGAAGTTGGCCTTGAAGCTACTGAGGATCACCATGAACTCGCCGACGAACCCGGAAGTACCCGGCAGTCCGGCGTTGGCCATGGAAAAGAAGACCATAAAGGCGGCAAAGATCGGCATGGTATTGGCGACACCGCCATAGTCACTGATTTGGCGGGTGTGCATGCGATCATACATGACGCCAACACAGAGGAACATCGCGCCGGAAATAAAGCCGTGCGAAATCATTTGCACAATACCGCCTTCAATACCCATGACGGCGCCATCAAGACTGCCGGTCGTATTAAAAATACGCCATGCGACAAAGAAACCGAGCGTGACAAATCCCATGTGGGCAATCGATGAGTAGGCAATCAGCTTTTTCATATCTTGCTGCGCCAGCGCAACAAAACCAATATAAACCACGGCGATCAATGACAGGCTAATCATCAACCAGTCCAGTTCCTGACTGGCGTCGGGCGTAATTGGTAAGGAGAAACGCAGGAAACCGTAAGCGCCAAGCTTGAGCATGATCGCCGCCAGAATCACGGAACCGCCGGTGGGCGCTTCAACATGCGCATCCGGCAACCAGGTGTGCACCGGCCACATAGGCACTTTGACAGCAAAGGCAATCAGGAAGGCGAGGAAAATCAGCAACTGTGGAATGATGCCCATATTGTATTGCTGGAAATCAGTAATCAGAAAACTGTTGGTCTGAAAATACAGATACAACAGAGCGATGAGCATGAACACCGAGCCGAAAAAGGTATACAGGAAAAATTTCATGGTCGCATAGACGCGGCGCGGCCCGCCCCAGATCCCGATTATCAGGAACATCGGAATCAGCATCGCTTCCCAGAAAACATAGAACAGCGCCGCATCCAGCGCCGCAAACACGCCGATCATCAAGCCTTCCATGATCAAAAAAGCCGCCATGTACTGAGCAACCCGTTCCTTAATCACTTCCCAGCCGGCCAGCACGACCAGCACAGTCATAAAACTGGTCAACAGAATCAGGGGCATGGCAATGCCATCCACACCCAGGTTGTAATAAATATTGAAACGGGGAATCCATTCGACCGGCCCTTCGACAAACTGCATGGCAGCCGTAGTCGCATCAAAGGCGGCATATAACGGAATCGAAAGAATAAACGTCAGAACAGAAAACAGCAGCGCCAAGCCCCGCGCCACCGTCTTTTGCGATTCGCTGTTTGCAGAGAGCACGGCAAGCCCCCCAAGAATGGGCGTCCAGATAACAAGACTCAGAAGTGGCCAATCAGCAAACATTAAATATAACCCTGGTTAGAGAACAAATATGGCAAGTAAGGCCATCAACCCAATGATCATGGCAAATGCATAGGTGTAAAGATATCCGGTCTGGATGCGGCGCAAAATGCCCGAAAACCAGCCCACCGTATTCGCCGAGCCATTAACGACGACGGTATCAATCAAAAACGCATCCCCCGCCTTCCATAACACCTTGCCTATCACGCGACTGCCGCCGGCGAAAAAGATTTCGTTAAATCGGTCAAAGCCGTATTTGTTCATTAATACCGCATAGACAAGCGCAAATTTTTTGCTCATGGACTCGGGAATGTCCGGGCGCTTCATATAAAGATACCAGGCGGTCGTCACCCCCGCCGCCGCCATCCAGAACGGCAGCGTCGTCACTGAATGCATCACCATCGCAGACGCGCCATGAAATTCATGACTCAGTTCACCCAGCACATCATGCTCGGGCAATACGAAAATCGCATTGCCGAAGAAGTCACCGAAGGCCATGCCGCCAACGAAGAAGTAACCGATAATCACCGAAGGAATCGCCAGTGCGATCAGAGGCAGAGTCACCACCTTCGGTGTTTCATGCAGATGTTCACGGGTATGATCGTCCATGCGTTCCTTACCGTGGAAAACCAGAAAGTACATCCGGAAACTGTAAAGCGCGGTAATGAACACCCCCAGCACCACGGCGAAATAGGCATAACCGGAACCCGCCAGACTGGACTGTCCTACCGCCTCAATAATAGAATCTTTGGAGAAGAAGCCGGAGAAACCGGGTGTGCCGATCAGGGCCAGCGAGCCTAATAAAAAGGTGATCCAGGTGATAGGCATATACTTGCGCAGCCCGCCCATCTTGCGCATGTCCTGCTCATGATGCATGGCGATAATCACCGAACCCGCCGCGAGGAACAACAGCGCTTTGAAAAATGCGTGGGTCATTAAATGAAAGATCCCCGCCGCATAGGCTGAGGCGCCCAGCGCCACCGTCATATACCCCAGTTGTGACAGCGTCGAATAAGCGATCACCCGCTTGATGTCATTTTGCACCAGCCCAAGCAGGCCCATAAACAGCGCCGTGGTCGCGCCAATCACCAGCACCACCGTCAGCGCGGTTTCCGATAACTCAAACAATGGCGACATGCGCGCGACCATGAATATGCCGGCGGTAACCATGGTCGCCGCATGAATCAGGGCCGAGATAGGCGTCGGACCTTCCATTGAATCCGGCAGCCAGACGTGTAACGGCACCTGTGCTGATTTACCCATCGCGCCGATGAATAATAAAATACAAATCAGCGTCGCCACCGACCATGCATGGCCGTCAAAAACTTCAATCGTCAGACCATTGAGGATGCTGGCGTTGTTGAAAACCTCCGCATAATCCAGCGTACCGAAATACATGAGCACGCCCGCAATGCCAAGCAGAAAACCGAAATCACCGACGCGGTTAACCAGGAAGGCCTTGAGGTTGGCGTAAATGGCGCTCTCTTTTTTAAACCAGAAACCGATCAATAAATAGGATACCAGCCCCACCGCTTCCCAGCCGAAGAATAACTGCATAAAGTTATTCGACATCACCAGCATCAGCATGGAAAAAGTAAACAGGGAAATATAACTGAAGAAGCGTTTGTAACCCGGATCATCATGCATGTAACCAACGGTATAAATATGCACCATCAGTGAAACGAAGGTGACCACCACCATCATCATGGCGGACAGTTTATCGATCAGGAAACCGACTTCAAACCGCACCCCATCGCTGACCATCCAGGTATAAACCGTTTCATTAAAGGTCGCCGCGCCATCGATAACCGTATCCTTGAAAACGTACAGCGACAGCAGACAACTGACGCCCACGCCGAGAATGGTCACCCAGTGCGCCGCAGCCCGATCAAGCTGTCGCCCGAACACACCCGCGAGCACGGCTCCCAGCAATGGCGCCAGCACGATCAAAAGATAAATGGTCTTCATATTTTCCATCATGCCTAGCCTTTCAGTGTATCCAGTTCTTCAACATTGATACTGCGCCGGTTACGGAACAGCACAACAAGAATCGCCAGACCGATAGCCGCTTCCGCCGCCGCCACCGTGAGGATGAAGAAAACAAACACCTGCCCTTCGATATTGTTGAGGAAATGCGAGAAGGCGATAAAATTCATATTCACCGCCAGCAGCATCAGCTCGATCGACATCAGCAAAACAATCACATTCTTGCGATTGAGGAAAATCCCCGCAACACTGAGTGAAAACAGAATCGCACCAAGGATCAGATAATCCGATAATTCAGGCATCTTATTTCTTCTCCTCCGCTTTCATTTTCACCATGCGCACACGCTCGTTGCGTTTCACTGCAATCTGATTTTCAATCTTCTGATGTTTGGTATTCGGACGTCGGCGCAAGGTCAGGCTGATAGCCGCAATGATCGCCACCAGCAGAATGACTGCGGCTATCTCAAAGGAATAAAGAAAATCGGTGTACAACACCCGTCCCAGTTCCCGTGTATTACTATAGTCGGCGTTATGCGTCACGCTATTATTGAAGGCGCTGCCATCACCACTGACAATCCAGATCAACATTCCGGCCATCATCAACGCGACGACGATGCCGACAGGAAGATAACTGATAAACCCGGCGCGCAGGCGTTCAATATTAATATCCAGCATCATCACCACAAACAGGAATAACACCATCACCGCGCCCACATACACCAGCACCAGCACAATCGCGAGGAACTCCGCTTCCATCAGCAACCAGACCACGGCGCAGGCGAAAAATGACAGCACCAGAAACAGGGCGGCCTTAACCGGATTGCGCACGGTAATCACCATACTCGCGCTCATGATGAGCAGCGCGCTAAACAGATAAAAAATAATTTTTTCAAAGCCCATGTTTATCAATTCACCTTATCGGTAACGTGCATCCTGTGCGCGCGCCTGCGCAATTTCGGCTTCATACTTGTCGCCGACCGCCAGCAGTTTTTCCTTGGTCATATACAGATCACCGCGCTCTTCACCGTGATACTCAAAAATATGTGTTTCCACAATCGAGTCGACCGGACAGGACTCTTCACAATAGCCGCAAAAAATACACTTGGTCAGATCGATGTCATAGCGCGTCGTCCGTCGCGTGCCGTCATCGCGTTCTGCCGATTCAATCGTAATCGCCAATGCCGGACACACCGCCTCGCACAACTTGCAGGCAATGCAACGCTCTTCACCATTGGGATAACGACGCAGTGCATGCAGGCCACGAAAGCGGGGCGATAAGGGCGTGTGTTCTTCCGGATAATGCAGAGTAAACTTGCGTTTGAAAAAATAGCGCCCGGTGACACTCAGCCCTTTAATCAGCTCCAGCAGGAACAGGCTTTTTATAAACTGGATAAAATGTTTCATCGTTTTTTCCCGGCCCCTATGTCGCTGCAAACCAGGGGGGCAGGCCCGCCAGAATGGCAATGCCCAGCACCAGCAGCCAGAAAATGGTTATCGGAATAAAGACCTTCCAGCCCAGACGCATGATCTGATCATAGCGATAGCGGGGGAAGGTGGCGCGTAACCAGAGAAAGAAGAACAGGAACACCGCCATCTTGGCGAAGAACCAGTGAATACCATTACCCAGCAACAGTCCCAGCAGCGGAATCTCAAAAACAGAATCCGGCGCCAGTCCCGCGATGGGCGACAACCAGCCACCGAGGAACATCACCGAAGCCAGACCAGAAATTAAAATCATATTCGCATATTCGGCGAGGAAGAAAACAGCAAACGGCATGCCGGAATATTCAACATGGAAACCGGCAACGATTTCCGATTCACCTTCAGCCACATCAAAGGGCGCGCGATTGGTTTCCGCGACCCCGGAAATAAAATACACCACGAACAATGGCAACAACGGCCACATATACCAGCTGGCAAAACCATAACCTTCCTGCCCGCGTACAATCTCACCGAAATTAAGACTGCCCGCCGCCATCAGCACGCCCACCAGCGCGAAGCCCATGGCGATTTCATAGGACACGATTTGCGCGGCCGAACGCATCGCGCCGAGCAGGGCATATTTTGAATTGGAAGACCAGCCGGCAATGATCACGCCATAAACGCCAATCGAGGTAACCGCCAGCACATAAAGCAGGCCGGCGTTAATATCCGCCAGCACCAGTTGCGCATCAAAAGGAATCACCGCCCAGGCGGCCAGCGCCGGACCAATCAACAACAAGGGCGCAAGCAGGAATAAAAATTTGCTGGCATTGTTCGGAATCACGATTTCCTTGAGCATCAGCTTCAGGGCGTCGGCTATCGGCTGGCCCAGACCAAACATGCGGAAACCGAAGAACCCGACCCGGTTCGGCCCGATGCGCACCTGCATGGCGCCGATAATCTTACGCTCGGCATAAGTCAGGTAGGCTACCGCAATCATCAGCGGCAACACGATCACGACGATCTTGATAAGAATCGTAATCACGGTCACCAGCTCAGATGGCAGGAAACTCAATACTGATGTTATCCACTCAATCATGGGTTGGCTTCACCTTGTTTGGCCATGTTGTTCATTTATCTTCATAATATCGTTCTGCGTGTAGGTGCGACTGAAGTCACACCTACAAGCCATATCTGCAAATCATGCAGAACCCACATCATTCAACCCTGTGCAATTCAACCGGCCCATAGGCCATCCCCAGTGCGGCGGTTTCTTCAAGGCCAACGGGAATCATCACGCAATCATCCGGTATCGCCTCATCGATCACCAACGGCAGGCTGACGCTGCAACTTCCCTGCACCGCCTGCGCGCTCGTTTCATCGCTCATCCCCGCACGTTCAGCGGTGGCCGCATTCAGGTATATCGCGGCGGCAATCGCATCACTGGTATCCTGTAAAGGCTGCGCCCGGCGCACCAGCATATCCGTTGCATAAATCGGCAGATGGCCGATACGCTGCAAGCCGGCATCGCCCTTCTTCAGTTCCGGACAACGCCAGGCGCTGCGCGCGGAAAGTTCAACATCCTGACAACGGTCTTTGAGTTCATCTCGCACGTCTTCTGATGATAAATAGTCAAAGCCATCGAGTTCAAATAAATTACCCAGCACGCGCAACACCTTCCAGGCCGGACGCGCGTCGCTTTCAGGCGTACACGCGGCGCTGAAACTCTGCCAGTCACCGGCCGCATTCACAAAGCTGCCGGATGTTTCGCTAAAGGCGGCAACGGGCAACAGGACATCCGCATAGGCCTTCATTTTTTCACTGACATAGGGCGTCATGCTGACAACAAACTCGGCATGGCGCACCAGATCGTGAGCCGCGCTGGCATTGGCGCAATCCAGCTCCGGCTCCACATTCAGCAACACCGTCGCCATCAAATTCTTATTCAGCATCGGCGTCCGATCATTGTCGATACGCTCGCCGGCGCAAGCCTGATGCGGAACCGCGCCCGCCAACCAGCCACCCAGCGCATTCGCGCCTGCGCTCAAAACACCAAAGTCAGCCCCGGTATTATCCGCAATCACGCCCGCAAGCGCGCGAATGCCCGCCTGTTCAGTCTGACTCATTGCCTGCGAACCAATTAAAACAGCGGCGTTCTCCGCATTTTGCAAATGCGCAGCCATCGCCCGATGCGTGTCATTTACCTGCACGCCATCCAGCACGCTTTGCAGGCCTTCCGGCATCTCACTTCCGTCTGCTTCCAGCAGCACTTTACAAACCGCCGCCAGTGAAACAAGAACCCCGGCAGGCGAGACCACTAATGTTTCCGTCAAGGGGAAATTAAAATCATAGTCAACCGTATTGATGGCCATGATGTTTGCGCCTTTCAGCGCGGCTTTACGCAGGCGATGCGCGGCAATCGGCTGATCTTTGCGAATACAGGAACCGATCAACAATGCTGCATTCAGCTTTTCCAGATCGGCAACCGGCAAACCCAGCAGAGGATACCCGCCGCTTTCAGCATCGCTGCTGAAATCCTGCTGGCGCAGGCGGTGTTCGATGTTATCGCAACCCAGCCCGCGCATCAGTCGCTGTAACAAATACATTTCTTCCAGCGTGCTCGACGGTGAAACCAGCGCGCCCAGATGTTTGGCGTCGTATTTATTAATCACCGCCTTGAGACCATCCACCGCATAGTTCAACGCGGTCGGCCAGTCTACCGTTTTCCATTTATCACCCTGTTTAATCATCGGCTGGGGCAGACGATCATCACTCTCCAGCGCGGTGTAGCTATAGCGATCGCGATCCGACAACCAGCATTCGTTAATGCTTTCATTGTCACGCGGCAGAACCCGCATCACTTTGTTGCGCCGCACTTCGATCTGAACATTTGAACCGATGCAGTCATGCGCGCCCACGCTGTCGATCGCATGATTTTCCCAGGGGCGGCCATGAAAGCGATAAGGCCGGGAAGTCAGCGCGCCCACCGGACAAAGATCGATCACGTTGCCCGACATTTCAGAATTTACTGCGCGCTCCACGTAGGTGCCGATACGCATGTGATCGCCACGTCCGGTCGCGCCCAGTTCCATCAGGCCGGCGATTTCAAGCCCAAAGCGCACGCAGCGCGTACAATGAATACAACGGGTCATTTCCGTTGCGATCAACGGACCGATATCCTTGTCCCGCACTACGCGTTTGGCTTCCTGATAACGACCGGTATCCGCGCCAAAGCCCACCGCGATATCCTGCAACTCGCATTCGCCGCCCTGATCACAAATCGGGCAATCCAGCGGATGATTGATAAGCAGGAATTCCATTACGCTCTTTTGCGCGTCCAGCGCCTTGGCCGAATGCGTCAGAATTTTCATACCATCGGTAACCGGCGTGGCGCAGGCCGGCACCGGTTTGGGCATCTTTTCAATGTCGACCAGACACATGCGACAGTTGGCGGCCACCGACAGTTTCCGGTGATAACAGAAACGCGGAATTGTCATACCGGCGGCATCAGCGGCTTCAATAACCATAGTTCCCTGGGGAACCTGGAGCGGCTTGCCGTTAATTTCGATATTGACCATCTATTTCTTTACCTGTTATTCACGTTCGTCTGAATCAGACCATGCACTTGCCGTGATCAATGTGGTACTGGAATTCGTCACGGTAATGTTTGAGAAAACTCTGCACCGGCATCGCCGCCGCATCACCCAGCGCGCAGATAGTGCGCCCGCGAATCCGGCCCGCTACGTCATCCAGCAGATCCAGATCTTCCTGCCGCCCCTGACCGTGTTCGATACGGTGCATGACTTTGGCCAGCCAGCCGGTGCCTTCCCGACAGGGTGTACACTGACCGCAGGATTCTTCATTATAAAAGTGTGACAAACGCGCCAGCGCTCGAACCATGCAGGTGGTTTCATCCATCACGATCACCGATCCCGCGCCAAGCATGGAACCGGCTTTGGAGATGGAATCATAATCCATGTCCGTTTCCATCATGATCTCGGCGGGCAACACCGGCGTCGACGAGCCACCCGGAATCACGGCCTTTAGCTGATGACCGTTGCGCACGCCGCCGGCCATCTCCAGCAGTTCGGCAAAGGGGGTGCCCATCGGCACTTCAAAATTCCCCGGCCGGTTAACATGGCCGGAGACGCTGAATAATTTGGTTCCGCCATTATTCGGCTTGCCCATATCCAGAAACCACTGTCCACCTTTGGCCAGAATCACCGGCACCGAGGCCAGCGTTTCCGTATTGTTAATGGTGGTCGGCCGGCCATATAAACCAAAGCCCGCCGGGAATGGCGGCTTGAAGCGCGGCTGGCCTTTTTTACCTTCGATGGATTCCAGCAGCGCCGTTTCTTCACCACAGACATAGGCGCCGCCGCCATGATGGGTGTTCAGTTCAAAATCGAATCCGGCGCCAAACAGATTTTTACCCAGCAGACCCTCGGCGTAGGCTTCTTCCAGCGCCGCTTCAAAGCGCGCAATCGGTTCGGCAAACTCACCGCGAATATAGTTGTAACCTTTGCTTGCGCCAATGCAATAACCGGCAATGATCATGCCTTCGATCAACTGATGCGGGTTATAACGCAGAATATCGCGATCTTTACAGGTGCCCGGTTCGCCTTCGTCTGAATTACAAACGATGTATTTCTGCCCCTCAGCATTGCGCGGCATAAAACTCCACTTGAGTCCCGTCGGGAAGCCCGCGCCGCCGCGTCCGCGCAAGGCCGAGAGCTTGAGCTCCTCGATGATTTCATCCACCGGCGTTTGCTCGGTGAGTATTTTTTTAATGACCTCGTAACCGCCCACACTGCGGTAAGTTTCCAGTGACCAGGGCTTGTCCAGATGTAGGGTGCGGAAGCAGACTTCATTAGCCATGGGCTGCGGCCTCCGTTGAAATAAAATCTAACGCAAAGACGCGAAGACGCAGAGAACGCAAAGAAAAATTAGGACGAGAGCATAATGAATCGACAAGGTTTACCGCAAACATAAAACCTTTGCACCCTTCGCGTCTTCGCGTCTTTGCGTTGAAAAATCTGTTACTCATAGTCAGTCCAGCCCATCCAGAATGGCGTCAATGGTCTCGGGCGTCAGCTTGCCATGATATTGATCGGCAATCTGAAACATGGGCGCATCGACGCAGGCGCCGAGGCATTCCACTTCCTTCAGGGTGAAACGTCCATCATTGGTGGTTTCTCCCAGCCCGATCCCCAGACGTTTGTTCAGGTGAGCAACCACCTCATCAGAGCCCCGCAACATACAGGAAATATTGGTGCAGACACAGATCTTGTGTTTGCCAACGGCTTCGAGTTCATACATGGAATAGAAGGTTGCGACTTCATAAACCGCAATCGGCGGCAAGTCCAGATATTCGGCCACCGCATCCATTAATTCATTCGTCAGGTAACCCTTGTTCTGATCCTGCACCACGCGCAGGGCGCCCATTACCGCAGAACGCTTGCGCTCGGGCGGGTACTTGGCAATCCAGCGATCGATATCCGCCCGGGAAGCTTCGTTTATCAAGCCCAGCTTGCTTTGTGCTTTGTTGTGTTGCGCCATCGTCACCGGTCAATTTCTCCAAACACAATGTCCATGGTGCCAATCACGGCGACCACATCCGAAATCATATGCCCCTGCGTCATTTCGTGCATGGCCGACAGGTGGGCAAATCCCGGCGCGCGAACTTTCAGCCGATAGGGTTTGTTCGCGCCATCAGAAATCAGGTAGATCCCAAACTCGCCTTTGGGGTGTTCAACTGCGGTATAAACTTCACCGGCCGGAAGCGCGTAGCCTTCACTGAACAGTTTGAAATGATGAATCAGGGATTCCATATCGCCCTTCATCTGTTCCCGGTGGGGCGGCGTGATCTTGTGATCATCCAGAATCACCGGCCCCGGATTATTTCGCAACCAGTCCACGCACTGACGAATAATGCGATTCGACTGACGCATTTCTTCCACCCGCACCAGATAACGATCATAACAGTCGCCGTGGGTGCCAACCGGAATGTCAAACGCCAGTTGATCATAAACTTCGTAGGGTTGCTTCTTGCGCAGATCCCATTCCACGCCCGAGCCGCGCAACATCGCGCCGGTCAGCCCCAGTTGTTTGGCGCGTTCCGGTGTAACGATACCGATATTGACCGTGCGTTGTTTCCAGATGCGATTGTCGGTGAGCAGAGTTTCATACTCATCCACATAGCCGGGAAAACGATTGGTGAAATCTTCGATGAAATCAAGCAGCGAACCGCTGCGCGCTTCGTTCATGCGCGCATAATCGGCTTCGGTTTTATATTTATTGGCTTTGAACTGCGGCATGCTGTCCGGCAGATCACGATAAACGCCGCCGGGACGGTAATAGGCGGCATGCATGCGCGCCCCGGATACCGCCTCATACATATCCATGAGATCTTCACGTTCACGAAAACAGTAGAGGAACATGGTCATCGCGCCGACGTCCAGCGCATGCGTGCCCAGCCACATCAGATGATTAAGGATACGGGTGATCTCGTCATACATGACACGAATGTACTGCGCGCGAATCGGCGGCGTGACGCCCAGCAGTTTTTCCAGCGCCATCACATAACCATGTTCATTGCAGAGCATGGAAACATAGTCGAGGCGATCCATGTAGGGAATGGTCTGGTTATAGGGTTTGCTTTCCGCCAGTTTCTCGGTGGCCCGATGCAGAAGACCGATATGGGGATCAGCGCGTTGCACCACCTCGCCATCCAGCTCCAGCACCAGACGCAATACGCCATGCGCAGCAGGATGCTGAGGGCCAAAGTTCAGAGTGTAATTATGAAACTCAGGCATCCGCTTGCTCCTCACCCGGCTGCTCACGACCTTCATACCGGAAATCATCACGAATAATGCGTGGCTGATTAATACGCGTCTCGATACTCACCGGCTCATAGACCACCCGTTGTTTAAGCGGGTCATAACGCATTTCAACCTGCCCGGAAAGCGGGAAGTCCTTGCGGAAGGGATGACCGATAAAACCGTAGTCGGTCAATATGCGGCGCAGATCCGGGTGCCCGGTAAAAATGATCCCGAACAGATCAAAGGCCTCGCGTTCAAACCAGTTGGCGGAATTCCAGATATCAATAACAGAATCCACAATCGGCGGTTCACCATCGAGCAGGACTTTCACCCGCACACGATGATTATTGCTAACCGATAACAGGTGATAGCTGACCCCGAAACGCGGCCCGCTCCAGCTAATGTCATTCTGATCGTCCTTGCCATAGTGCAGGTAATCCACACCGGCGACATCAATCAGTTCATCAAATTTAAACGGCGCGACATCACGCAGCTCGCGGCAAACATTCAGTAACTGCGCTTTCGCCACAGTAATCGTCAGCTCACCATAGTTCACCTGACAGTCTTCGATCCTGTCTTCAAAATGCTCGCGCACTTCGTCGGCTAAATCATCATAATATTCGGACATATAATCTAACTCAGGCTACCGGGCGATAGTATTGGTTCGACGAATTTTGTTCTGCAACTGCATTACGCCAAAAATCAGCGCTTCCGCTGTCGGCGGACAACCGGGCACATAAATATCAACCGGCACCACGCGGTCGCATCCGCGCACGACAGAATAGGAATAATGGTAATAACCGCCGCCATTGGCGCAGGAACCCATCGAGATCACCCAGCGCGGCTCGGCCATCTGGTCATACACTTTGCGCAGCGCCGGGGCCATTTTATTGCACAGAGTGCCGGCCACGATCATCACATCCGACTGGCGCGGACTGCCACGAAAAATACCTGCGCCGAAGCGATCCAGATCATAACGTGAAGCGGCGGACTGCATCATCTCCACCGCGCAACAGGCCAGCCCGAAGGTCATCGGCCAGAGCGAACCGGTGCGCGCCCAGTTGATCAGCTTGTCAGCATTGGTGGTGACAAAGCCTTCGTTTAAAACCCCTTCTATTCCCACTCCAGGGCTCCTTTTTTCCATTCGTAAATAAAGCCGATAACCAGAATGCCCAAAAAGACAACCATCGCGGCATAACCGAATACGCCTATCTCCTCCAGCACAATCGCCCAGGGAAACAGGAATGCAATTTCAAGATCGAAAATAATGAATAGAATGGCGACCAGATAATAGCGCACGTCAAATTTCATGCGCGCGTCTTCAAAGGCTTCAAAGCCGCATTCATAAGGGGAAAGTTTTTCATCATCAGGGCGATGAGGACCCAGAATAAAACCAATGGCAATCATGACGCCACCGACAACGACACCCACTATGATAAAAATGAGTACCGGGAGGTAATTCTCTAGCATAGATATACAGTTCCTTCAGCCCAATAAAAAATGGTGATTACTGAATCGGCATGCCTGACTCATGCCCGTTAGCTAATGTCTTCTATTACCTTTTAAGAGCTTGCAGTCTAGGACAGTCATTCCATAAGTGCAAGCTAAAGTGTTTCGTCCATGTCCTATCATTTCAATGCGTTATCACGACGGTCAGAATTGGCCTTATGAGGTCAAAATGCAGCTTCTTTCTGAGCTTGATAATGGAGTCATCATCGGCAGGCAATAATTATTATTTTAATGCCAGCACCGCCTGTATGTTATTCGCGGTCACTGACGACTGTCGTTATTATTATTGAATATTGGTGCCGATGGCCGGAGTCGAACCGGCACGGCTTGCGCCACTACCCCCTCAAGATAGCGTGTCTACCAATTTCACCACATCGGCAATATTCAGGGTTTACTGAGGGATTATTTATTATCGTTACGGGTATCGCTACTGGCTAACGGGAACATCGTTATCCGCAGGCGCCTCACCGGCCGGTACATCTGTTTCCGGAATATCCGACTCAGGCGCGAGCGTATTCGCATCGAGCGGTATGGACTGTTCTGTCGTCGTCTGCCCGGCATGGGTATCGACCACGCTTGCAGGTTTTGACAGATTGGACGCCAGCGTAAACAGGGTCAGGCTGGTGACAAAAAACAGCGTCGCCAGCACTGCGGTCGTACGGGTCAAAAATGATGCGGATCCCTGACTACCGAAAACGGTGCCGGAAGCGCCACTGCCAAAGGCGGCGCCCGCATCGGCTCCTTTACCCTGTTGCAGAAGCACCATCGCAATCAGAGCAGTCGCGATCAGGACATGAAGCACTAATATAATGTTATACAGCATAATATATTCTTTTCTGTGAAATCCGGGACGGGCTTACGCCATTCCGGGATAGGCCAAATTTCAGGCAGGGATATGCGATTTGTCGCCTAGCCCGCCGCCTTGCCAATTGCGAGAAAATCATCGGCTTTAAGTGATGCGCCGCCAATCAGACCGCCATCGATATCCGCCATCGCCAGCAGCTCGGCGGCGTTGCCCGGATTCATGCTGCCGCCGTAAAGAATCTGCACCTTGTCGGCAACGCCGGCATCGACACCCGCCAGTTTAGCACGAATAAAGGCGTGAACCGCCTGCGCCTGATCCGGAGTGGCGGTTTTACCGGTGCCAATCGCCCAAACCGGCTCGTAGGCAATCACGCCATCCGCCAGCGCGCCCGCGCCTTCCAGCGCAATTACCGCATCCAGCTGACGGGCCACCACCTCTTCAGTGACATCGGACTCACGTTCTTCCAGGGTTTCACCTACACAAAGAATAGGTTTTAAACCGGCTTTGCGAGCCACAGCGAACTTCTGCGCCACCAGCGCATCGTCTTCACCGTACAGACTGCGACGCTCGGAATGACCCACAATTACGTATTTACAGCCAAAATCCAGCAGCATGGCGGCCGAGGTTTCACCGGTAAACGCGCCCTTTTCTTCGGTGCTGAGATTCTGGGCGCCCCAGCTAATCGCGCTGCCAGTCAGTTGTTCCTGCACATCCGCCAGGTAGGGAAACGGCGCACAGACCGCCAGTTCAGCCGATTTGACATCACCCGCGCCCGCTTTCACACCATCCAGCAGTTCACGAATGCTGCTGCGCGAACCATTCATTTTCCAGTTACCTGCTATCAGAACCTGACGCATTTATTTCTCCCAAAACCTGTATGACTGAACCCAAAAATAGCGCGCAAGCTTAACGCCAAACGCCTGATAAATCAACGTAAAATGTATTTGTAAAACATTTCAACCCCTGTAAAACATTTTCAACGCAAAGACGCGAAGGCGCAAAGAACACAAGGGATTTCAAGTAGATAAAACAGATGGTTTGAAAACTCGGGGTTAAAAGATGGTGGCGTATACGATTCGCTGCTCAGTCTTCATGTAAAGCCAAAACATTGCGTCTTTGCGCCTTCCCGTCTTTGCGTTGAATTCTTCTATTAAAGTTAAAGACTGCTCTCCACCACATCCGCCAGTTGCTGCGCCACGTTTTTCACCTGAGCCGCATCCTGACCTTCCACCATCACCCTGATCAACGGTTCGGTGCCCGAGGCGCGCAATAATACCCGCCCCCGATCCGCCAGTTCATTCTCAGCGCCGCGCAGCGCTTCTTTTACCGGCTTGCACGCCAGCACGTCGACCTTCTCCGCCAGGCGCACATTGAGCAGCACCTGCGGGTATTTTTCCATGCCTTTTAATAAATCCTGCAAACTGGATCCATTGTCTTTCATGGCCGCCAGCACCTGCAGGGCGGAAACAATGCCATCGCCGGTCGTGGTGCGATCCAGACAGATAATATGCCCGGAAGACTCACCGCCCAATATCCAGTTGTCTTCGAGCAGGCGTTCCATCACATAGCGGTCCCCCACCGAGGCGCGTTTGAATGCGATTTTTTCCTTGCGAAAAGCATGCTCAAGCCCGAGATTGCTCATCAGGGTGCCGACCACGCCGCCATTGAGGCTGCCGGTCTGCTGCCGGTGCATAGCGACCACGTAGAGCAATTCATCCCCATCGATGATGCGCCCCGTCGCATCCACCATCAACACCCGATCGCCATCGCCATCCAGCGCGATGCCAATGTCAGCCTGATACTGAGCAACCTTTTCCTGCAGCAATTCCAGATGTGTGGAACCGCATCCGGCATTGATATTCAGGCCATCCGGTTGATCACCGACAATAAATACCGTTGCCCCCAGTTCGGCGAAGACTTTGGGGGCGATGTGATAGGTGGCGCCATTGGCGCAATCCACCACGATTTTCATGCCGCGCAAATCATATTGACTGGGAAACGTGCTTTTACAGAATTCGATATAACGGCCGGCGGCGTCTTCTACCCGCGCCGCCTTGCCCAGTTCGGAAGATTCATTACAACGCAGTTCCTTGTCCAGCTCCGCTTCAATCGCCTGCTCCACCTCATCCGGCAACTTGCTGCCCTGAGCGGAAAAAAACTTGATGCCGTTATCGTGGTAGGGATTATGTGAGGCGCTGATAACAATCCCCGCCTCGGCAAACAGGGCGCGGGTAAGGTAGGCGATGCCCGGAGTCGGCATCGGCCCCAACAGATGACAGTCCACCCCGGCGGCGGAAAGCCCGGCTTCCAGCGCTGACTCGAACATATAACCTGAAATCCGCGTGTCCTTGCCGATCAGGATCTTGCCGCTAGTATGCCTGGCCAGCACCCGTCCGGCCGCCCAGCCCAGTTTGAGCACAAATTCAGGCGTGATTGGAAACTCCCCAACCCGACCGCGAATACCATCTGTTCCAAAATATTTTCTTGTCATTTCTGTTACCTGGCTTGGTGAATTTAACGCAGAGGACGCAGAGGCGCAAAGACGCAGAGCTTGTTTAATCAGGTAGAACAAAATTAGGCGCAGTCATCCTGCCTTTGTCTTTTCCAACAGGGGGGATGTCTGGCCAGTCAATAATTTTCTCAGCGTCTTTGCGCCTCTGCGTCCTCTGCGTTACAACCCTACTCTCTCTATTAACTATGCTGTGCTACCGCATGACACATTCTAACGGCATCACGGGTTTCGCGCACGTCATGGGTGCGAATGATGGCGGCGCCCAGCCATACGGCCAGTCCGGCCAGGGCGACGCTTGCCGCCATGCGTTCTTCTACCGGGATATCCAGCACCGCGCCAATCATGGATTTGCGCGAAACGCCCACCAGCACCGGCAGGCCGAGCGACTGCAAATCCGGCAACCGGCGAAACAGCGTCAGATTGTGTTCCAGCGTTTTGCCAAAACCAAAGCCGGGATCAATAACCAGCTGCCCGCGTGCGATTCCCGCCTGTTCGCAGGCTGTCACTCTTGAGTCGAGAAAA
>WFVC01000129.1 GCA_015491815.1 Gammaproteobacteria bacterium
CCTCTGCGTCTTTGCGTCTCCGCGTCCTCTGCGTTGAGTTTCCGGCCTCAACTCACTCCCGCCGCCAGTTCGTCCCCGCCGCGCTGTCTTCCAGCACAATGCCCTGTTCCGCCAGCAAATCACGAATGCGATCACTTTCCGCCCAGTCCTTGCCGGCGCGCGCGGCGTTACGCTGCTCAATCAGTGTTTCAATTTCTGCCGCCGTCAGGCCTGCTTCCGCACTCTCCGCAATGCCCCCGCCCTGCAGCCAGGCCTCGGCATCGCTTTGCAGCAGGCCCAGCCGATCGGCCAGCTTCTGCAGGGTCACGGCCATGACGGTGACGGCGGTTTCATCCGTCTGGCGTAATTTATTTACTTCCTTCGCCAGCTCAAACAGCAGCGCCAGCGCTTCGGAAGTATTGAAATCATCATCCAGCGCCTGCTGAAAACGGCTGACATAAGCCTCATCCGGCGTCACATCCGCCGATAAATTCATCCCGCGCAAGGCCGTGTACAGCGTGGTCAGCGCCGCTTTGGCGTTGTCCAGATGTTGATCCGAATAATTCAGCGGGCTGCGATAATGACTGGTGAGAATGAAATAGCGCAGCACTTCCGGCGCGTATTTTTCCAGCACCTCGCGGATGGTGAAGAAGTTGCCCAGTGACTTGGACATCTTTTCCTCGTCCACGCGCACGAAGCCGTTGTGCATCCAGACATTGGCGAACTTCTCGCCAGTGGCGGCTTCGGACTGGGCGATTTCGTTTTCGTGATGCGGGAACTGCAAGTCCATGCCGCCGCCGTGAATATCGAAATGATTACCCAGACAGCAGGTGGACATGGCCGAACACTCGATATGCCAGCCCGGCCGACCCGGCCCCCAGGGTGAATCCCAGCTGGGTTCCTCCGGCTTGGCGGCTTTCCAGAGCACAAAGTCCAGCGGATCATCCTTGGCCTCATCCACCGCCACCCGCTCGCCGGAACGCAGATCCTCGATATGCTTGCCCGAGAGCTGGCCATAGGATTCGAACTTGCTGACATCATAATAGACATCGCCATTGTCCGCCGCATAGGCATAGCCCTTGTCCACCAGAGCCTTAATCATCTCAATAATTTCCTGCATATGCAGGGTCGCGCGCGGTTCTTCATTGGGCGGCAACACATTCAGCGCGGCAATATCCTTGTGCATTTCATCGATAAACCGCCCGGTCAGGACATTGAAATCCTCGCCGTTTTCATTGGCGCGGGCGATGATCTTGTCATCAATATCGGTGATATTGCGCACATAAGTCACATGCTCTTTGCCATAAATCTCGCACAGATGACGATAAATCACGTCAAACACCACCAGCACCCGCGCGTGGCCGATGTGGCACATGTCATAAACAGTCATGCCGCAAACGTACAGGCGCACGTTATTGGCGTCGATGGGCTGGAAAACTTCTTTCTGTTTGCTCAGATTATTATGAATATTCAACATTGGCTGGCTACCGGGTCTACCCGAATGTAAGTGAAAACAGCCGGGGATAATCCATCCCCGGCGCGCAAGTGTGCGTAGATTAACGGAATCCGGCTCCAGTCTCAAAAAAGAGGCTTCCGCCTGTACCGGAAAGTCGATATTATGCGGCCTTTCATATTGGACGGGAAAATAATTATGTTATTACGCTTTGCCACTACTTGTCTGCTTGCTTTCAGCCTGCTGACGTCAATGATAAACAGCGCCTCGGCGGACGCACCGCAGGTGAAAATCGAAACCAATATGGGCGATATCGTCGTTCTGCTAAATCCTGAAAAAGCGCCCAAAACCGTGGAAAATTTTCTGACCTACGTCAAAGATGGTTTTTATAACGGCACCATTTTTCATCGTGTGATCAGCAACTTCATGATCCAGGGAGGCGGTTTTACGACCAACTACCAGCGCAAACCAACCCGTGCGCCAATAGAGAATGAAGCGGATAACGGCCTGAGCAACAAGAAAGGCACCATCGCCATGGCCCGCACCATGGATCCTCATTCAGCTACCGCCCAGTTTTTTATCAACGTCAAAGACAATAATTTTCTCGACTTTACCAGCAAGTCCCCACGCGGCTGGGGTTACACTGTATTCGGCAGCGTAATCAAGGGCATGGATACCGTTAACCGTATTCGCAGCGTGGCCACCGGCTCCGGTGGTCCCTTCCCTACTGATGCGCCACAGGAACCCGTCATTATCAAAAGCGTCACCCTGCTGAACCCGGAATCGACTTCACCGGCCACCGCGCCCGTCACTCAATAACAGGACAATAACATGATCAAGCTTAATACTAACATGGGCACTATCAGCATCGAGCTGGATGCCGACAAAGCCCCGAACACCGCCGCCAACTTTCTTCAGTATGCCAAAGACGGTTTTTATGACGGCACCATTTTTCACCGCGTGATCAACAACTTCATGATCCAGGGCGGCGGCATGCAGCCCGGCATGATTGAAAAAGAAACCCGTGCGCCGATTGAGAATGAAGCCGACAATGGCTTAAGCAATGTCACCGGCAGCATCGCCATGGCTCGAACCAACGATCCTCACTCAGCCACCGCACAGTTTTTTATTAATGTCGCCGACAACGCTTTCCTTGATCACACCGCGCCCAACCCGCAGGGTTGGGGCTATTGCGTATTCGGTAAAGTCGTCGATGGCATGGATGTGGTTGAAAAAATCAAGGCCGTCCCCACCGGTAATGCCGGCTATCATCAGGACGTGCCGACTGAAGATGTCATCATCGAAAGCGTGGAAGTCGAAGACTAATTCGTGCCGACGTTATTTATTTCGGATCTGCATCTCGCCGCCGAGCGGGCGCAAATCAGCGCCCTGTTCATCCGCTTTTTGGAGACACAGGCGCGTCAGGCCGATGCCGTTTATATTCTCGGTGATCTGTTTGAGGTCTGGTTTGGCGACGATATGATCCCGCCGGACTATCAGCCGGCCATCGCCGCCATGAAGGCCTTAACAGACAGCGGCGTGCCGCTTTATCTGATGCATGGCAACCGTGATTTTTTCATGGGCGAACATTTAATGCAGCTTTGCGGCGCGACGCTGCTGGATGATCCGACCGTGATCGATCTGGATGGCGTCCCCACCCTGCTTATGCATGGTGATACCCTGTGTACCGATGATCTGGAATATATGAAATTCCGCGCCATGGTGCGTAATCCCCAGTGGCAACAGGACGTGCTCTCAAAGTCCCCCGAAGAACGTCTGGCGCTGGCGAAAAAATTTCGCGATCTGAGCAAGGCGGAAACCAGCAACAAGGCGGAAGACATCATGGATGTGAATCAGGCTGAAGTCGAACGCATGTTTGCCGCATATCCGGTTCAGCGCCTTATTCACGGCCATACCCATCGTCCGGCGATCCATGATCTGAACATCAAGGATCAGAACGTACAACGTATCGTGCTTGGCGACTGGTGCGCACAGGGCAGCGTGCTGATCTGTGAAGACGGTCAGTGCCGATTGGAAACCTTTACTATGTAGGTACGATTGAAATCGCACCTACAGATACAAGGTGCGGCTGTAGGTAGGACTGTAGGTACGACTTCAGTCGTACCCACCGTTTATTATTGTTCGTTCAGTTGAAATCGAACCTGCAAACGAAAACTCAGGCTCTCATGGTTTTTAAGGCCGCAAGGTCGAGATCATAATCAGATCACGAATAAAGCTGACAACCTCATCTCCCCAGATATCATTGTGATCACCAATCAGTGATTCATCAACATAGATGTTCAGATAGGGATTCAGTGGCCGGGTGCGATTCAGATGCTGTAATTCAACCGCTTCGAACAATAAATTCGCGCCCGGTTTCTGTTTGGCCCAATTCTGTTGCAGGGACTGGAAATCAACATCAGTCGAACGCGCTGCAGTCGATGCGGGCAGCAGTCGATGGGTGCGGAAAGTTTCAAAATGGCCGACGGTTTTTCTGTCGGCTTCCCCTTCATCCAGCCACATCGCCTGCCGGCCTTCCCCGTTACAGTAATGACGCTCCAGCGTGTCATGGGTTTCAAACATGGTCGAGAAAAAACGGCCCAACGGGAACGCATACGCAGTCGCCCAATCAGCTTCTGAAGTCAGGATCGCCAGTTTCGGCAATTGGCTGGAAAAGTAACGACGACAACCCTGCTGCGAAATATCATACAGCGGCGCGAAACGCATGGCTTCAAAAGCCGGATTCAGCAACACCACCAGATCGCCAAAACCATTGGCGTTGCCCTGATAGGTTTTACCCACGCGACTGTCGATAAAACGATCGGTCAGGATCTGTTGCAGCGCGGTAAACACTACGGCGCCGCCAAAACTGTGTCCCATAATCACCAGACGGCTATTGTGCTGGTCTCTGGATTCACTGTTCATGCCGGTTTTGACATTAACGATTTCTTCCAGCTTGAGAAAAACTTCAGCCACGCCCTGTGAACCGACATTCTGCGCGGTGTTTTTACGCTCCCAGAAAGTAACGCCATTCACCCAGGGGATGGTGATTGAATCGCCGCGCCAGCCAATATACATGCCCAGCACTTTACGCGGTGAATGGCCGTGTTGACGGCTATTGATGGCTTCGGCTTTGGCGAGGCGACTAAGCAGGTTGCGAAACTCCATCACATTGCTGTCACCGGGACTGGCGTTATGATGCCAGCCATGCACAAAGGTCACCAGCAGGACATCCTCGGTTCCGGCGATCGGATAAAAATAATCCAGCACCTTGTTCAGTTGCGCACGCTTGCGTAACTGTCCCTGATCATCAAACTCGACAAAACCCAGATAATATTCTTCATCCGCGCCTTTCCGGTAGTGCTGAATGGCCGCCTGCGCGCAATCACCCGCCTTAACGTAATTGCAGGCGCTCAGTTCACTACGATAATTAAAATTAGACGCACAACCGCTTATCATGCTGATAACGGCGAACACGACTATCATCGGTATTATTTTTTTCTGCATCGTCTCTCTCCCTGTTGCGGTTACAAGCGCTAACCATCAAATGATGGTTAGCTGGAAAAATAGTTATTCGTTAAAATCAACCCGACCTTCACGAAAGTCCTGCACTGAAAATTGTTTGTAGCCTGTCGGCAAGACAAATAGTTTTTTATCCAGCGTCACGTTTTCTTTAAAATCCATCAGGGCGCGGCCTTTGCCTTTGCTATCCCATTCCTGCACCGGAAACCCAAATTGCAGATAACGATTATAAGAAAAAATATTGCGCGACAATTCACAGGGATCCTGTTGATCGGCAGGCAAATACTGCAAGGTCGTCGCATTTTGGCTGGCGATAATGCTATTAAACGCGCGTGTAGCAACCAGCACATCATTTAACAGTCCCTCTGCGGCTACCACATCATAACAATGCTGCCGGTTGGTGCTGAAAACATAATGTTGCGGTTTGATCCCCGCAATCGTCGGCGCATCATCGGTGCTGTCAAGTTTCTGCACGCCCTGCTTTAACTCGAACGGCGGCACGACTTTCGATCTTTGTGGTGAAACAGACATGATGGTTTGTTCGTCGCTGTTAATATTAAAAATAATATTCGCCCTGCGATCAAACAGAATAAAATCAACCGAGCCCTCGCCGTCATCAAAACGCATGTACTCATCGGTAAGAATAACGCGAGTCTGGTAGGGGTCGACATTTTTTTCATACTCGGCAAAAATCACAACCGTGCCTTTTAATTCGTCTGTGGATGCTTGCGCACCGGCAGGCGCAAGCCACACTAGAAACAAAGCAAACAATAGCCCCATTGATCGATAACAATACATCAACCGGCGCCATTGAGATAATCAAGTTCAGATTCAGAAAACCCGGCGCGCCGGCGCGCATCCCGATCAATCCCGCCCTTTTTATAACCTTTCATATATTTTTCCAGCAACTCACGAAATGTCGCTTCCGAGTTCAGACCCCGTTGCTGACATAGATACTGAAACCAGCGCGAACCGATTTCGACATGACCGACTTCATCGCGTTGAATAATTTCCAGAATATCGACGACCTCCTGATACCCGCCTTCGCGAAAACGCGCCGTGATGCCGGGCGTGACATCGAGCCCCCGCGCTTCCAGCACCCGGGGCACCAGCGCCATGCGCACCAGCGGATCATGCGCGGTATCCAGCGCCATTTCCCAGAGCCCGTCATGCGCCGTAAAGTCGCCGTAGTCATAGCCCAGGGTTTTCAGATAATCGCGCAGCAGGCTGAAGTGATAAGCTTCTTCATCCGCAACCTGAATCCAGTCGGCATAATAGGCGCTGGGCAGTCCGCGAAAACGATAGACCGCATCCCAGCCGAGATTGATCGCATTGAACTCGATATGACAAAGCGCATGAATCAGGGCCGCCCGCGCCTCTTTAGTATGCATGCCGCGCTTCGGCAAAGCGGCGCGTTCAACCAGTTGCGGCAAAGCCGGTCGTCCCGGTTCCTCGATGCCGGCCACGCCTGACTCACCCAGCACGAATTCACCCCTGCGCCAACGCTCGGCCGTTGTTTGCGTCAATGCAAGTTTGGCCTCAACATCACGCGCCAGCAGACAGGCGCGCGCCTGCGGATAAAGATCGTGTTCTTCTAACATGGCGGGATTCTAACAGACCTGAATCCGCTCTGCTGCAGGCAGTGCGCCTGCCACTTCGATGGCAATCAAACCTGTGTGACTGAAGTCGCATCTACGCTTTATACGCCAGCACGATATCCATGACATTCGTGCCGGTTGCGCCGGTGTCAATTAAATCACCCGCTGCTTCAAGAAAGGAACCGGCATCCCGTTGTTGCAGGGCGCGCTGAACATCAAAACCCTGCTCTTCTCCGCGTCTGACGGTTGCGCCATCGACAAGCGCGCCGGCATCACTGGTGGGGCCATCACTCCCATCGGTGCCCGCCGCCAGCAGGGTCATGTCCACGCTTCCCGCCAGTTGCTGCGCCGCCGCCAGCGCCAGATGCTGATTGCGTCCTCCCCGTCCCGGATTTTCAGGCAACACTACGGTCGTCTCACCGCCCCAGATATGCAGACCGCCTGCGGCCCGTTGTTGCAAATACCCGGCGAGGCGTTGACCCTGTAATCCCGCATCGCCCGCCAGCGGTTCGGCATGCAGGTGAACTTCCAGACCGGTTTCGGCGGCCAGATCGGCAAGCTGCTGACAGGCCAGTCGGTTGCTGCCAATGATCTGCGAATGAAGGCGGACAGTATTTTCAGGCCATTCACGGCAAGGCGCAGCGGCGCGCTGCAAAGACTGGATCCAGTCCGGCAATCGCGCGGCCTCCTGTTCGGACATGCCATCACCCGGAACAAACAGACCCGAACCGATCACCGCAGGATCATCATCAGGCACATCCGATAGAATGAGGTGCGCAAGCCTCATCCCCGCCGGTACGCGGGCCAGCAGGCCGCCGCCCTTGATGCAGGAAACCGACTGGCGAATTCGGTTCACGGCCTGAATATCCAGACCACTTCCCAGCAACCACTGATTCAGGCGCACCAGATCTTCCAAAGAAGTTGTTGCAGGTAAGCACTCAACCAGCGCCGAGGTTCCACCTGAAGTCAGCACTAACAGACTCACATCAGCCGAAAGACGGGAAAGCCAGTCAAGCAGCCCCTGCCCTGCCTCCAGGCTTCGCTGATCCGGCAAGGGATGCCCGGCCTCGATGCAGGTGATGCCCGTCTCTTTTTCCAGCATGCCGCAATGATCGGTTTTCGTGATCACCTGCGTCTGGACAAGACGCTCCCCCAGCGCCTGCTTCGCCCCTTGCGCCATGGATGCCGCCGCCTTGCCTGTGGCCAGCAGCGCTATTTTATCCGCCTGCAGCGGCCTGTCTTTCAAAGCCTGTGCAACCAGCCTGTCACCTCGAATAGCCTCAAGCAATTGCTGGTAAAGCTGAAGTAATCGTTTGCGGATGTCAGCGGAAGTTAGCGTTTGCATGCATGAATCTTAACATTCTGAGGTCCGGAAAAGATAAATGCATTAGCCGGCTCTGTTTATGAAATATCGCAGTTTCAGCCCCTGGTAACCCCCTGTACCACAATTCCTGCTGAAAACGCCTTCTCCCGACATGCTGACGGCATGTCGGGATATTTAACTTTATCCCTTTATTGTTCAGATTTTTATAATTTTAAGATAAGTCATTCACAAACAATAACTTAAAATATATTTATCGCCAGATAGAAATATATTTTGTCGTATTTTTTTACACTTCTATGTGGCCCCTTTTCCTGAACACTGCCGAAAGCTTATAAATCATTGTATTTAAAGCTTTTATTTTTTCTGGCACAGGGCTTGCTCTATTCAGACCACAACAATAATAATTCATACTGAGCTAAATTGAGTGTATGAACATAATTAATGAAGGCGGCTAAAACGCCTCGAAAAAATACTGGGGAGGGTGCAGGGGGAGTACCCACAAGGTGGCGGTTACCGGGATTAAAATAATAATAATTCCCGAAACCCGCCATTTTTTTTGTCCCTTATCCGCCCCGCCCACCCTGTCGCCACGCTTTCTCTGTCATCTCGACAATTGCAACGCCATCCACCATCTGCCGCGAAATATTTGCTCGCCAGCCCTTCAAATTTCCCTATAAGGTAATTAAATATTAGATACTGGATATATTTTCCATATAAGGTAATTTCATATTTACCTTATATGGAAAATATCCTAGTATATTAAATACATTTACCCTTGAAGGAAATTATTGTTATGCATGAGACGCTTCATCGACTTCTCGAACAAATTATTGAAGCCGGTCGCAAACAGGGCATGGATCAAAAATCGCTGGTTGCCAAAGCCGGACTGGGCGCCAGTACACTATCCAAACTGAAACAGGCCGATGATGTACGGCTTTCAACCCTGATGCGTCTGGCCAACGTGGTCGGCCTGCGCCTCACGCTCAGTTCCAATGATCCGGTGCTGGAAAAATTAATCGAACGAAATTTTTTCGACAATGAAAAATAGACAAATATCACTATGAAAACAGATCGAGAAGCTGTTGTCTGGACTCGCTGTGGCAACGCGCCGTTAAAAATGGGGCGTTTCACCGTGACTGCGACAGAATGCCGTTTCAGCTACGAAGCCGACTATATCGACAGCGCATTGCCGGGACTGGGCGTGCTTTATAAACCCGATTTTGTCGGCACGACCACTATTGCCTGGAAACGCTCACCCTATTTTGATTTTTTGCCACAATTACAAACTCTAATTCCCCCGGCCAGCGAGGATAACTTCCAACGTCAGCTAATCCTTTCCTACCTCGCCCAACAATCACAAATGCCGGAACCGGGATTTGAAAGCGACTGGGCGATTCTTATGGTCTCTGGTCATGGCGGCATTGGTCATCTGGACGTTTTCAGCGATGATGAACAGGCGCATGACTGGTATAACGATCGCCGCACGCCTGAACTGTTTCCGGTAAAAAATGAATTCGGTTTTTCCCTGAAGGAGTTCCTGACCTGGCTGGATGACAGCGCTGGCACGTTACTGGAAACACTCGGCCCCACGCCCAGCGTCGGTGGCGCAATACCGAAATTGCTGCTCTCTATTCCCCGTGAAGGCTGGGATGGACGTATTGGTTTGCCTACCCGGGGAACCGTGAAAGGCCGCACGGATATCGTTCTCAAATTTGAAAAAAACACCTATCCCGGCATTGTCGAACTGGAAGCGCTGGCGCTGGATCTTCACCGCGAAGCCGGCTTTGACGTTCCCCGTCACTGGACCACCGAGATCAACGGCATGCCCGCCATTGCCGTCGAACGCTATGATCGGGATGCGAGCAACCGTCCCCTGTTTACTGAGACTCTGTATTCTGTGCTGGCCACCGGCGACAGCCGCATTACTCATCACTACAGCAGCAGTTACGATGCCATTGGTCATGCAATTGATCGTTCGCCTATTCCCATCGTCTCTGAGCCCATGCAGGCCAAACTACATTTGCTCAAACGTCTGCTTATGTCCTTTGCCACCGGTAATGGCGATCTTCATCTGGAAAATCTATCATTGATTCAGTGTGGCGAACACATCTGTTTTTCACCGGTTTACGATCCCACGCCCATGCGCGCCTACAGCCGTCACGATATGCTCAGTGTCATGCCTTTTGGAAATTATGGTGAACTGGATGCCAATGATTCACCGATTGATTTCAATAGCGCGGTTTTGCGTCTTAGCAAAAACCTCGGCGTCAATCGCAATGCCCTAAATGAAATGCTTGAAGATGTTTTGCAGGTAACCGCTGACTATGAACAGCGTGTTCAGGCCTTATCAAGCCTGCCTGATGAAAATAAAACACATCTAAGCGACATCACCCGAAGCATGCGCAAAAAACTCAATGCACTGCTCATGACATAAATTCAGACGGGAAAGCAGTCATGAATTATTATTCGCTGTCACAGCCCATGGCTATACGCATATTGCGTGCATAGTCATTTAGCACCTGATAAACAGGTGGGCATTTTTTCTCGGCATTCGACTCAGGCTCGGAATAATCCATTTCAGCCAGATAAAGATAGGCGTTTTCATTTATCGTGTTGTCTTCTGGCTGCGCAGTAGTTTTATTTAAACTACTGGCTGAAGCGCGTGCGATATCTGTTGCCGGCACACTCGTAGTCTGCCTCTGTCTACGATTGCTCACAGAAAAATCAGTTTGCCGCCGTTCTTTTATAGCGAGACGAGTAGAAACTTCTGCGGATAAAAAATATTTGTCCGCCCCGGAAAGACTTTCCTGCGGCGCAGATATGTTGGAGGTATCCGCCAATTCATCATCCAGTTTAATGAGTGTGATATTCGCATCCTTTTTCGATACACTGGAATGAGCTGAATTTTCGGATGAAATAGACAAAGGCTCAGAATAAACTGCCCGTGTCTGTTGTGCTGATGAACTGACAACCCCTTCACCAGTCTCAAAGCTATCAGTTTTTTCCAGCACATTCTCTGGCTGAGTCAGATAAAACATAGAGGGAAAAACAACAATCGCCGCCAGTACAATCCAACCGCTCCAATCTGATTTAAAAATCATGGACTACCTGCATCATTCAATAAATGTGTGAGTGTAGACAGCAAAGTTGACAGTGGTATGACAGTTTATCCTGTTTAAATTATCAATATTCCTTATGTTAGGGGCTGTTGATCTTTCAGATGTCTGGATTATATTCAGGGTGTCGTTATTCAACGACCTTGCGCCTTAGCGCCTTGATCTGTCCATGTTTTGTTTTTTTATCCATGCGTTTTTTTTGAGAACTCCGTGTTGGCCGGGTTGGCCTGCGTTTTTTCGGCGTCACCGCCACAGATTGAATGATTTTCTGTAACTGCTTCAATGCGGCTTCACGATTCTGTAATTGGCTACGAGATTGCTGCGCCTTGATAACAATCACTCCGTCTTTTGAAATCCACTGACGTTTAAGTTTCAGCAGGCGCTGCTTATAAAATTCAGGCAAGGATGAAGCCTGAATATCAAAACGCAGATGAATCGCAGAGGAGACCTTGTTAACATTTTGCCCGCCCGCGCCTTGTGCGCGGATCGCAGAAAAACTTATTTCCGTATCAGGAATAGAGACATTAGAAGAGATATATAGCATCGAACTGTCAGGCTATTTAGGCGCGGGAAACAAATTTACCTGTGCTCGTATTTATCTTGATAGTTTCACCCGCTTCAAGATATTCAGGCACCTGAACTTCTATGCCCGTCGATAAAACAGCAGGTTTGGTGCGCCCGGTTGCAGTCGCTCCCTTGATCCCGGGCGCTGTATCCACAATATCGAGGTTTACCATCTGCGGCAATTCAATTCCCATAATATTTCCATCCACCAATAACGCAACAATGCCTTCCAGTCCCTCAGTAAGGTAGCCCAGCTGATCATCGAGTTCGTCTTCATTCAGACTATATTGGCTATAGTCCTCCATATTCATGAAGATATAAATATCACCATCTTTATAGGAATATTGAACCTGGGTGCGCAAGCAGTCCGCATCTTTGAGAAAGTCGTCGCCCTTATAAGACTCATCCAGTTTTTGTCCTGTTTGTAGATTATTAAAACGAACCTTGTACAGAGTTGACGCGCCGCGTGAAGATGGGCTTTTTGCTTCTACCTGTTTAACGGCATGCGGCATGCCGTTAATTTCCACCACCATTCCGCGTTTCAAATCACATGCCTTTGGCATTGCTATACTCCTGACTTTATTAATCGCGGACTGTCCGCGAGACATTATAATAAATATCCGAGCATGCCAAATACGTTACCCTGATGCAATAAGGAGTTCGTTATATCAATGACTTTCTTATTTTTTACAGGTGGATAATAATACTGCTGTCGGCCCTTCACAGGGATTGGATGAAAAACCGGTCTCTTTATTTGATTTTGCCTTATTTTCTCGTCTGGTGTTTGTCGAAACTGTCTGTGCGGTTTCAACTTCTATGGGTTCTACAGTAAACGATTCGATGGCCTCGCCAACCTTTACGGGATTTTCTTTTTCAGCCGATTCGGTTTTTAACTCTTGCCGGCTTCTTGCCGCAGCCAACGCGGCTTCCCTTTTCTGCTGTTGACGAAGTTTTGTTTCAAGTTCGATGGCCCGCGCCCGCTCCTGCGCCAGAGAGGCTTTTTCAGCGGCCAGACGCTCTCTCTGTATCGCTCGCTCGGCTTTTAATTTGGCCTGTAGCAATTCTTCTCTTGCTTTGGCGATTGCCAGCGCCGCATCTCGTTCACGCTGCAAAGCCGCTGCCCGCGCCTGACTGGCCTGTTTTTCCTGCGCCATCAATCGTGCTTTATTCAGATCGGCTTCACGCTGCTGCTCAATCGCCTGTAGCTTGCGCGCGAACTCATCTTCAATGGCTTGCATACGACCCGCAATTTCAGTTTCATCTACAGTTGGCTGAGTCAAATTATCCATCTTGTACAAAATTAGCAGCGCTGCAGATATAAGGATTCCGAAAGCAAAACCAAGTATAATAAAACTCAGCTTACCCACCCCCTGGCCTGAGGAGGTGGCGACGAAACTTTCTGGTTTAGATTCTGTGTCAGAAAGATCGTCTATCCGTTTATTATCAATCTTTTTATTGACAGTGATTACATTCGAGGTATCTTCACTTCTTTCTACGCTTTTCATATCAATATGCTCATCCGAAGAAATAGTTTCTGATTTGTTTTGTAAAGCCATCGCCTTTGAAAAATATTCCGCCTGTTTTAATGATGTGACTGAAGCTTTTTGTATAGAAGAAACAACGCCATTAGCTGAATTCAGCTGTTTATGATTTGACCCAGTGCTCTTTGAAATAAACGGCTTTTTATTGTGTGAAGCTGTTTCACCGCAGGATGTCATTTTCCCCTGCACAGACAATGATGCATCTTCATTTTCCTCCAATATATTGGTGTTGAGCGCAGCATTATCTTCCATAAGCACAGTTTCTTCATTTAATTCATGATAATGGGGCAAAATCGTATTTTCATCCCGTTCTTTCACCACATCATCAATAATACGTTTATCGATAACTGCTAGATTCTCAGCAAAGCCATAAACAAGCGCCGTATCACAAAGCAGGTTTATCAATCGGGGCAGACCCCGACTATGATAATAGACCGCCTTGCAGGCATCGTCATTAAAAATGGTCATATCGGCGCCGGCCACTTTAAGACGATGCCGAATATAGGCGCAGGTTTCCTTTTCATTCATTGCACCCAGTTGATAATCAACAGCGATACGTTGAGCAAACTGTCGTAATTCCGGGCGTTGCAAATTTTTCAACAACCCTGGCTGTCCCATCAGGATCATCTGTAATAATTGATCCTTGTCGGCATTGATATTCGAAAGCATGCGCAATTCTTCCAGCGCCGCTGGCGACATATTCTGCGCCTCGTCAATGATCAACACGGTATGGCGTTTTTGGGCGTACTGCTCTATTAGAAAATCGACAAAACACTGGTAGAGTTCCGTTTTTGATTTATTCTGATAGGGCAGATCAAATGACATCAAAATCCAGGCAAGGAGTTCCTCAAATGAAGCATGTGTATTAGAAAGTAGACCAATCGTGGTGTCTTTATCGAAACGATTTAGCAGCTGACGAATTAGTGTGGTTTTGCCTGCCCCCGCCTGACCGCTAATAACGCAAAACCCGGCCTGGTTGAGAATCCCGTATTCGAGCAAGGTTAGCGCCTTCTGATGATGGCGACTTAGATAGAGATAATCAGGATCCGGCAACAGGGAAAAGGGCTTCTCTGTCAGGCCATAGTAATTTTCGTACATTATTCACCCCTGCTTTTATAATTATTGTTATTTTATTAATCATTAGTATTCTGGGGAAGATTATCATAGAGACAACCGGTTATCTCCTTATAATTAATATGATTTATATTTCATTATTTTATAATTTAATTAACCACTTATTCTTTAGCCATAAAAAAACGGGGTTGTTGCACCCCGTCCTTCGCTGAACAGCTTCAGGCTTTTTTCACACGCCGTCTGCGTTTCTTTTTCTTCGCCGGCTTATTAAGAATTTTATCCGCCTTCTCAATGACTTTCAGATAAGCTGCTGCACGTTTCTGATTTACCTTCAGAGATTTCAACTCTTCGGCAAGACCGGCTTTAGCGGGTTTTAGCTTTTCAGCCATTTTTTTCACAGCGGTAAGCTCTTTTTCGATATCACGTAATGCCTTGCGGGTATCAGGGCCGGGCGCTTTTTTCAGTTTCATTGACGCGGTCTTCTTACGCTTGCTCAAAACAGCGCGCTTCTTACTTACCCGTTTGCTTTCCGCCAGCAATTTTTTAGCCTCATTGCTGCGAGCGGTGATGGCTTTGGCTCCATCATTACACGCTGATTCAAGGTTGTTTATTGCTCCCGTTACCAATTTTTCCAGCGCCACACTTTTCATCACGGTTGTTTTTTTCTTAGGCATGTATTCATTCTCCTGTTTCATGTGCCTGATACTCTGCAAGCAATACGTTTAAATCCCAATGCAGAAACAAAATTCATCGTACCTGTAGTATCCAAGTAGTTATAGCACCTTATGCTGAAATTTCAAAATATGTCTGGATAAATTATTTCTGTTTTTTAAATTAAAACGGCGAACACTCATTACAATATTCATAACAAGCGTTTATTCAATAATTTCAACCGGCATACCTGTTTTTATTTCACCCTGACTGTCCGCAATCACATTCTGGCCAAAAAATATTTTATTCTCCCGACGCCGAAATTGACTCAGGGTGCGTGTAGGTTCAGCGCTTTTTTCAGCCGTATCAGGATCAATATTAGGAATAATGCAACGACTGCAGGGTTTCACTATCCGAAAATGAATATCGCCAATGCGAATTGTTTTCCAGTCGTCTTCGGCAAAAGGTTCACACCCGCTAACCACCAGGTTGGGTCGAAAGCGCCGCATGGCAACCGGTTTACTGAGGCGTCGATTAAGATCATCCAGTGAGGCCTGTGAAATCAGCAGAATCGGGAAACCGTCACTGAAAGCGGTGCGCTCCCCCGTTTTGGCAAAACGGGGATCCACCTGACGAAATTCATTTTCCGGAAAAAACACCAGGTGACATTTTATATCCAGAAATTGCGTCAACCATGCCGCCGCTTCATCACCACAGTCCAGCGCCATGCACTGATCTTCCCATACCTTAACTCGGCGTGATGACGAACTCGATGAACAGTCCACTTCAAGATCCGGCATTCCTGTCGCCTGAAAGCGTAATTGTCCTCCCTTTAGTAGTTCCGGCTGAATCAGACACATACGTGATTTTTTACGCTGGGTGAGCATTTGGCCGTCTTCATCCACGACCATCCAGCGACGGTCGAAGTGAAAACCGAAGGGATCAATCTTCACTTTTTTCAGCTTAATCTGCCGCAGTGATTTAACCGGATATATCGCTAATTCACTGACATGAATCTCACTCATATTTTACCCCATATATTTCTGATGCCATGCCCTTCCAATCGAGTTTTATCAACAAATAATAGCACTACTGATAACTAAAACATATTCAGCCAATATCAACGCAAACGTTTTCCCTACTTCATTGAAAAATCACAGTGCTTTATCCATTTGACATGGATCAATGGCGCGCCCTTCCGTCTTTTCTAAACTGAATAAAACATAAATCAGTTGTTGTTTTTTAAATCAGGAAATAAAGACACATGGCCACCAATGAAAAATTAGCTGTCGCAGAAAAAGCCTATGAACTCGCATTCAACTACGAGTTGGAATACGGTTGCTGTCCTCAATGTGTATTAACAACCGTTAAGGAAACCATCGGCTATGTTACTGATGACACGATAAAAGCCAGTCACGGTCTCTCCGGTGGCGGTGGCTTAACCGGGGTTGGCGCCTGTGGCGCATTAACCGGTGGCTTGATGGCGCTCAGTTGCAAGCGTGGCCGTGAACGTGAAAATTTTACCAAAGGCAAGTACATCACTAATTTTAAACATGGGCAAAAACTGATCGAACGTTTCAAAAGCGAATTTGGCGGGGTGACCTGTCAGGAGCTGCAGCAACAATTTACCGG
This sequence comes from Gammaproteobacteria bacterium, assembly GCA_015491815.1. Classification (GTDB taxonomy): domain Bacteria; phylum Pseudomonadota; class Gammaproteobacteria; order UBA6429; family Thiohalophilaceae; genus JAADGZ01. The sequence goes on from WFVC01000129.1 coordinate 16,455, forward strand.
AAAAACATTTGATCTATGGGATGCAAAAGAATACGCCCAGTTTGATAAAGAACGCAAACATCAATGCGCCCATGCTTCTGCGATGGTCAGCAAATGGGTAGTGGAACTGATGTAAAAATGACTCACTTGTTGTTGAGTTTGTAAACCATAACGATAACGATGGTGAGAGAAATATAAAAACGGAAAAATAAAAAGTGCTTTCGTCACTGCTCCGGTATTTTATTCAGTGGCGCATCAACCCTAACGATACGACCAAAATATCCCTGTCCCGCCTGTTTGATTCACTCCTGATTCAATAAAGCAAGCTGAATTTTCCCTCATTCAGTCTTTATTAAGAACTCTCTAATATGTTATCATGTCCGGCTTTTCACGCTCCGTCCGAGAAAGTCTGGGGCTAGCCAAACAATTCCAGGGTAAATCAAAATCATGTTCTTCAATTTCGAATGCACCGAACGCGGCTGCCCGAAAAACGACATTCTCTCCGGTCTGACCGTTGCACTGGCGCTGGTCCCGGAAGCTGTGGCCTTCGCCTTTGTTGCCGGCGTGGAACCACTGGTCGGATTATATGCCGCCTTCATGGTAGGACTGATCACTGCGGCCATTGGTGGACGACCGGGGATGATTTCCGGCGCTACCGGGGCGCTGGCGGTAGTGATGGTTAGTCTGGTGGCTGAACACGGGGTCGAATATCTGTTTGCGACCGTGGTGCTGATGGGCCTGATTCAAATTTTGGTAGGGGTTCTGCGTCTGGGTAAATTTATTCGTATGGTGCCTCATCCCGTCATGCTGGGTTTTGTGAATGGTCTGGCGATTGTCATTTTTCTCGCCCAGCTCAACAATTTTCAGGAAAAAAATGCAGATGGCCAATTACAATGGTTACAGGGTGAGCCTCTGTGGATCATGCTTGGGCTGGTCGCGCTGACGATGCTAATTATCCATTTCCTGCCAAAACTCACCAGAATGATACCATCCTCACTTGCCGCTATTATTGTGGTCAGCCTGATCGTTATTTTTATCGGCATGGATAGCCGCACGGTTGGCGATCTGGCTTCTATCGCAGGCGGCCTGCCCGAATTTCATATCCCGATGGTGCCATTTAATTTTGAAACACTGAGCATTATTTTTCCTTATGCGATTATTCTTGCCGCCGTGGGTCTGATTGAATCACTATTAACCTTAAGTCTGATCGACGAAATGACCGAAACCCGCGGACGCGGCAATAAAGAATGTGTCGGACAGGGCGTGGCAAACACGGTTACCGGCATGTTCGGCGGTATGGGTGGCTGCGCCATGATTGGCCAGAGTATGATCAATGTGAACTCCGGCGGTCGCGGTCGACTGTCGGGTATCAGCGCGGCGTTATTTCTATTGTTCTTTATTCTCTTCGCCTCGGATCTGATCGAGATGATCCCGCTGGCTGCACTGACCGGCGTGATGTTCATGGTTGTTATCAGCACCTTTGAATGGTCCAGCCTGCGTATTATGGGCAAGATCCCCGCCAGTGACGCCTTTGTATTAATACTGGTTTCTGCGGTAACGGTGGCCACTGATCTGGCGATTGCCGTGGTCGTAGGCGTGATCGTCTCGGCGCTGGTCTTTGCCTGGCAACACGCCAAACATATTCAGGTTAAAACCTATTTCAATGAAATGGGCGGCAAGGTTTACGAGCTGGAAGGCCCGCTATTTTTCGCTTCGGTAAAGAATTTTCAGGATTTATTTGATCCGAAAAACGATCCCGATGATGTGGTCGTGGAATTTCAGAATTCACGCGTCTATGATCACTCAGCTATTGAAGCTATAGATACGCTCGCCGAGCGCTATCTCAATGCCCACAAGCGCCTGCATCTACGCCACCTTAGCCCTGAATGCACCGAGCTGTTGAAGAAGGCGGGCGATCTGGTTGAAGTCAATATGATCGAAGATCCGCGCTACCATGTCGCCGACGATCAGCTGGCCTGAACCTGGCAGCTATACTTGCCTCTCTTATTTTCTTTTCTGACGCCACCGCTAGCGTGCGTCTTTACTAAACAGGTATTCCGGCATGTCCGACTCCAAACCTTTTCCCAGTTTTGAAACCATGGGCCTTGCCGCCCCCCTGCTACGCGCCGTGCAGGAAGTCGGCTATGAAACCCCTTCCCCGATTCAGGCGGAAAGTATCCCGCCCTTGCTTGAAGGCCATGATCTACTGGGTCAGGCGCAGACCGGCACCGGCAAAACTGCCGCTTTCGCCCTGCCACTACTCTCCCGGATTGATGTCAATCAGCGCGATCCTCAGTTACTGGTGCTGGCGCCCACGCGCGAACTGGCCATTCAGGTTGCGGAAGCTTTTCAAACCTACGCCCGTTATCTAAAGAACTTTCATGTGGTGCCCATCTACGGCGGTCAATCCTATGATATCCAGTTACGCCAGCTTAAACGCGGCGCGCATGTGGTGGTCGGTACACCCGGTCGTGTCATGGATCATATGCGCCGGGGCACATTAAAGCTGAATGGTTTACAGGCGCTGGTGCTGGATGAGGCCGATGAGATGCTGCGCATGGGATTCATCGATGACGTTAAATGGGTGCTGGAACAAACCCCGCCTACACGTCAGATTGCCCTGTTCTCCGCCACCATGCCCAAAGAAGTGCGCAAGGTGGCGCAACAACATCTCAACAAACCCGTCGAGATCAAAATAGAACAACGCACCGCCACGGCTGAAACCATTCACCAACGTTACTGGCCGGTAAGTGGCATCCATAAACTCGACGCCCTGACCCGTATCCTCGAAGTTGAAAACTTCGATGCCATGCTGATATTTGTGCGCACCAAAACCGCCACCGTAGAACTGGCGGAAAAACTCGAAGCGCGAGGCCATAGTGCAGAAGCCTTAAACGGCGACATTCCACAAAAGCTGCGTGAACGTATCGTTGATCGTTTAAAGAAAGGTCAGATTGATATTTTAGTCGCGACCGATGTGGTCGCACGTGGTCTGGATGTTAAACGTATCAGTCATGTGTTGAACTACGATATTCCCTATGATGTTGAAGCCTACATCCATCGCATTGGTCGCACTGGCCGCGCCGGCGAAAAAGGTGAAGCCATTTTATTTGTCGCCCCGCGCGAAAAACGTCTGCTGCATGCGATCGAAAAAACTATTCGCCAGACTATTGAGCCGATGAAAATGCCGACTGCAGCCGACATCAACCTGCAACGCGTAGCTCGCTTCAAACAGAAAATTACCGATGCACTGGCGGATAACAGTAAAAATGAAATCTTCTACCAGATGCTAACCGAACTGCAGGAAGAAGAAAGCGCTGAACCACTGGAAATTGCAGCGGCGATGGCCCGTCTACTTCAGGGTGATGAGCCTTTACTACTCTCTGAAAAAACTGATCATGCACGTCCCCGTAAAAACAACAGCGATGAACATCCACGTTCAGCGAAAAACCAGTCCACAAGAAAACCCCGCTCATCAGCGGGCGATAAAGCACTACCGTTAAAAGGCCACCCAGAAATTGAAATGCAACGCTTTCGCCTGGATGTTGGTTATGATCAGAATGTAAAACCCGGCAACATCGTCGGTGCTATTGCCAATGAGGCAGATTTGGAAAGTGAATTTATCGGCCATATCGAAATCTATGATGACTACAGCACGGTTGATCTTCCTGTCGGCATGCCCAAAGAAACCTTCCACGCGCTAAAAAGAACCTGGGTTTGCCAACGTCGGTTAAACATCACACCTGTTGGTGAGAAAAACAAAAAAGAAAAACGTAAACCGAGAAAAAAATAAAAGAAGAACACATAAACCATCTAGTTAGCACTGAGAATCCAGGTTTCGTTCAATATAAACTAACCTGAGTTTAGAAGGTCGCGAGCAGTAGTAGCTTACATGAAATACAAATGAAGTGATGGGTGACAAGGCACCATATACATCCATGTATATGGTGCCTTACGGGAACAGGCTTTGTCCTTATTCATGTCATATAACACTGACTTACTGACAAACGCGCAAACATCCATATCCACGCACCAACTTCCCTGTCGGATACCACCTTACACCCAAGCTATATTTATTTGCAAGTAAAATTTATGAATTTAAGTCAAATTATTTTTAAAATTTAGTCTGAATCTAAAATCTGAACCGCCCCAAGTTTACCGGAGACTCTATTTCTTAAGAGGGAAGAGTAATGAATAGAAAAGTCGATATTCCCCTAAATTCCGGGAACAGGCGGTTCGCCTGGTTTTAGAACAACAAGCCGAGCACCCATCCCAATGGGCGGCGATGACTGCGATTTCAAGTAAAGTTGGCTGTACAGCAGAAACCTTGCGCAAATGGGAGCGACAAACAGAAATTGATCAAGATAAACATGAAGGTCTCAGCAGTACAGAGCGTCAACAACTCAAGGAACTGGAAAGGGAAAACCGTGAGTTGAAAAAGGCAATGAGGGTTCTACCCCGTTTCCACGGACGGTTTAAAAACGGCTGAAAACTTCTGATCCTGCCTGGCCACTCTACGCCGCATTCTCGGATTGTGGAACCGCTCGATGTAATGAAA
>WFVC01000130.1 GCA_015491815.1 Gammaproteobacteria bacterium
GTCACTGCTATCCCGTTCACACCCGCCCCCAAAGGGAGAATGATGGGTTTATTTCCAAATATGCTAATTTCATCTGTTCAATGGCTTCGTTAAAAAACATTTCCTTTCACTGTTGTCCCGTTAACTCCCTCATCCTGACCTTCTACCCCTCAAGGGGGTACTAAAAAGAGTCCCTGAAGGAGAAGGGATGGCTCTGATTAGCCGCTAAGTTAACATCATGTCCTCGATATCATCAATTATCCTGCCTATATTGATAATCAGACACTTACTGTATTTCAAACTTAGGTTAACGGGACAGAAGTGATTTCCTTTTTATTTAAGGAAGCTCTGATTAATTCTGCCGTTCGTGGTGAAGTCCTGAGCCTGTCGAAGGGTCGAACCATGAACGCTAAGCATTGTAAAATCATAATGTTATATGGTTCACCCTTCGACAGGCTCAGGGCGAACGGAATTAATCAGAGCTTCCTTAATAGACTGTTCAAACCATCCAGCCAAACAGTTACGACTACAGCCGCAGCTACATCAATACGATATCAAACTGTTCCTGTGTGTACTCGCTTTCCACCTGAAACTGTATCGGCTTACCGATAAAGTCCTCCAGCTCCGCGACGCTGGTGGATTCTTCATCCAGCAGCAGATCAATCACGCTACGTGAAGCCAGCACCAGAAATTTCTGCGCATCGAACTGGCGGTCTTCGCGCATGATTTCACGGAAAATTTCATAGCAAACGGTTTCCACAGTCATAATCGAACCGCGGCCGTTGCAGGTCGGGCAGGTTTCGCAAAGCACATGCTCCAGACTTTCGCGCGTACGCTTGCGAGTCATTTCCACCAGCCCCAATGAAGAAACCTCACTGATATGCGTCCGCGCATGATCCCGCGCCAGACAGTTTTCCAGCGCCCGCAATACGGCGCGCCGGTGTTCTTCATCGATCATATCGATGAAGTCGATAATGATAATGCCGCCGAGGTTGCGCAGGCGAAGCTGGCGCACAATCGCCTGCGCCGCTTCAAGGTTGGTTTTGAAAATGGTTTCTTCCAGTGTGCGATGACCGACAAAGGCGCCGGTATTGACATCCACCGTAGTCATGGCTTCGGTTTGATCAATCACCAGATAGCCGCCGGATTTCAACTGCACCTTGCGCTCCAGTGATTTTCTAATTTCATCTTCAACGCCATAGATATCAAAGATGGGACGTTCACCGGGATAGTATTCGACCTTGCCTTCCAGATCCGGAATAAATTTACTGGCGAATTTTTTAACCTTCTCAAAAGTCGCGCGTGAATCGATGCGGACTCTTTCCAGTTCGATGCCACTCATATCGCGCATAGTGCGCATAACCAATGGCATGTCTTCGTGAATCAAGGTTCCGCTTTTTGCGGCGGCGGATTTTTCCTGAATTGAACGCCACATTTTCTGCAGAAAACACATGTCATTATAGATACTTTCTTCGGATACGCCTTCAGCTACCGTGCGAACAATATAGCCACCGGGATCAAACTCATCGTGGTATTTCGCAATAATATTTTTCAGACGCAGACGTTCACTTTCTTCATCGATTTTCTGTGAAACGCCAATGTGATCGGCGCCGGGAATATAAACCAGATAACGGGAGGGAATAGAGATCTGGGTGGTCAGTCTTGCGCCCTTGCTGCCCATGGGATCCTTGACCACCTGCACAATCGCATCCTGACCTTCTCGCAATAGTTCCATAATGGTTTCAGGGGCATGCTCACCCCCGGAATCAGACTGTTCGCCATTGCGCTGGGAATGGGAATTCAGAATATCGGAAACATGCAAAAAAGCGGTGCGCGCCAGTCCGACATCCAGAAAGGCCGCCTGCATGCCCGGCAACACGCGACAGACTTTGCCCTTGTAAACATTGCCCACCAGTCCCCGGCGTTGCGCCCGTTCGATATGCACTTCCTGCAATACGCCGTTTTCCACATAGGCAACCCGCGTCTCCTGCGGGGTAATGTTGATGAGTAATTCTTCGCTCATGCGTCTGTCCTGATATTTTTAAAATTATTTTTGTGTTTTATGCGCGAGCCGAAGGCAGGGAATCCCGCTGCAGGGGCTCAATGCCAAACTGTTTTAACAGCTTCGTCGTTTCAAACAGGGGCAGACCCATCACGCCGGAATAACTGCCATCCAGTTTGCTGATGAACATGGCCGCGCGTCCCTGAATCCCATAGGCGCCAGCCTTGTCGTGACATTCCCCGCTATCCCAATAGGCTTCGCGCATGGCCGAGTCCAGTGTCGCAAAACAGACTCGACTGCAATTTATTGTTACAGCTTCTGTTTGCGCGACTATCGCCACCGCCGAATAAACTTCATGACAGCGACCGGATAACTGCGCCAGCATGGCCAGCCCCTGATCACGATCGCGTGGTTTACCGAGAATCTGATCATCGATCACCACCGCCGTATCGGCGCCCAGCACCGGCCGGCGTTCATCCCTGGTCAGAGCCATCCATCCGGCGCGCGCCTTTTCCAGCGCCAGTCGTTGTACATAATCCTGCGACGACTCGCCCGGCTTGATATCTTCCGCCACATCCTGTCGTATCACCTTATAGGAGACCGCGATTTGATCCAGCAGTTCACGCCGACGAGGTGAGCCTGAAGCCAGATAAATGTCAAATGATTGTTCCATATATCCTCACTACTGTGCCACTACCCCCCTCTCCTTCAGGGAGAGGGTTGGGGTGAGGGGCTCTGAATAAGGGAATGCATTGTTTTATTTACCCCCTCATCCCGGCCTTCTACCCCTCAAGGGGGTACAGAAAAGAGTCCCGGGGGAGAAGGGGTGGCTTCGATTAACCCAACACGCCAAAAACATTAATCTTATATTAACGGGACAGCAGTGATGTATCCTGTATCTCTATTTATGATACGGATGACCTTTCAATATACTGCTCGCGCGATACAACTGTTCCGCTAACACGATGCGCACTAATGGATGCGGCAAGGTCAACGGCGACAGGGACCAGCCGGGCTGCCCGCGTTCGCGGCATTCCTTTGACAAGCCCTCCGGCCCGCCCACCAGCAGCGCAACATCCTGACCCGCTTGCATCCAGTCCGCCATCTGCTGCGCCAGTTGCTCGGTTGACCAGCCGCGCCCCTGTACGTCCATCGCGATTACCCGGGTGTTTTTGGGAATGGCAGCCAGCATGCGCCGGCCTTCCTGTTCGGTCAGACGCGCAATATCCGCATTTTTGCCGCGCTTGCCGGCGCTGATCTCATGCAATTGCAGACGGCATTCAGGCGGCATGCGCCGGGCGTATTCATCGTAACCCTGCTCCACCCAGCCCGGCATGCGCGTGCCGGTTGCGATCAGATGAATCTGCATAAAATCAGATCAGGCCTCGTCAGCCGCGGCCGGGCTGTCCTCGCCCCAGAGTTTTTCCAGATTATAAAAATCACGGATAGACGGCTGCATCACATGCACAATGATGTCGCCCAGATCGATCAGGGCCCATTCACCGTATTCCTCGCCTTCAGCCCCCAGCGGGGGATGACCGGATTTTTTGACTTCCATCACGATGTTGTTGGCAATCGCCCTCACCTGTCGCGAGGTGTTGCCGCTGACGATGATCATCACATCGGTGACGCTGGTCTTGCCCTTGACATCGAGCACGCACAGATCAATCCCTTTGACATCTTCGATGGCATCGATCACCCGCTTCTTTAATTCTTCAAGTTCTAACATGATAGTTGTACAGATTTTCCTGTTTGATAAGTTCATAAACATTGTCGGGCAGCAAATAATGCGCATCCTTGCCCGCCGCGACCAGTTCGCGGATCCGGGTCGAAGAAATATCCAGCTGGGTCACGGGCACAAACACAATCCCCCCGCCCGGATGCTGCGCCAGAGATTCCCCGGACGTTTGCCGGTCATCAACCAGCTTTTTCAGAACCGGGCGTGCGGCAATCTCGCTTTGACGCCAGCCCGGTCGATGGGTCACCACAAGGTGCGCCAGCTCGGGGATCGCCTGCCACTGATGCCAGCTCTCCAGTCCCAGAAACGCATCGAAACCGATGATCAGACACAGCGGCCGCTTGCCATACTCTGTACGCAATTCCTTCAGCGTATCGACCATATAGGAGGGGCCTTTGCGATGCAGCTCCCGATCATCCACCTTAAAATTCGGCTGACTCGCCAGCGCTATTCGCAACATCGCCAGCCGGTGCGCGGCATCGGTTAACGGCGCATCCCGATGCGGCGGCTGACCACAGGGAACAAAACGAATCTCCGAAAACGGCAGCGTCTGATAGACATCCAGCGCCGGACGCAGATGGCCATAGTGGATGGGATCGAAGGTGCCCCCGTAGATGCCGATCATGGTAAACCGCAGATACAGGATGCAGGATACAAGATACAAACTGGCACGGGCATCAACGGCTTTTTCCTGTATCTTTCATCCTGTATCTTTTCTCTAAGCTCTTATATGTCCATCGCCAATCACAATATACTTCTGCGAGGTCAGGCCTTCCAATCCAACCGGGCCGCGTACGTGGATCTTGTCGGTGCTGATGCCGATTTCCGCGCCCAGTCCGTATTCAAAGCCATCGGCGAAACGGGTGGAGGCGTTGATCATCACCGAGCTGGCGTCCACTTCGGTCATGAAGCGGCGCGCGCGGCCGATGTCTTCGCTCATGATCGATTCGGTATGGCCGGAACCATGCTGATGAATATGCTCAATCGCTTCGGCAATATCGGCGACCACGCGGATCGATAAAATCGGCGCGAGATATTCGGTATCCCAGTCGTCCTCGCTGGCGGCATGAATGCCGCTGAGAATTTTCTGCGTCGCCGCGCAACCGCGCAGTTCCACGCCTTCCTGCTGGTATTGTTCGGCCAGCCTCGGCAATACGGCCGACGCCACCGCCTCGTGCACCAGCAGGGTTTCCATCGCATTGCAAACGCCGTAACGATGGGTCTTGGCGTTGAAGGCCACAGCAATCGCCTTGTCGATGTCTGCGGTATCATCAATATAAACATGACAGATGCCATGCAGGTGTTTGATCACCGGCACCCGCGCATCGGCGCTGATGCGTTCGATCAAGCCCTTGCCGCCGCGCGGCACGATCACGTCCACATATTCCGGCATGCTGATCAGTTCACCCACCGCCGCGCGATCCGGCGTGTCCAGCACCTGCACCACATCCACCGGCAGACCGGCTTTTTCCAGCCCCTGATGGATGCAGGCAGCGATGGCCTGATTGGAATGCAGCGCTTCGGAACCGCCGCGCAGGATCGCGGCATTACCGGATTTCATGCACAGGGCGGCGGCATCGGCGGTGACGTTGGGCCGGGATTCGTAAATAATGCCAATCACGCCCAGCGGCACGCGCATCTTGCCGACCTGAATGCCGGAAGGACGATAATTAAGATCGGTGATTTCACCGACGGGATCCGGTAGGGCGGCAACCTGACGCAGACCTTCAGCCATGCCCGCAATGCGTTCCGGATTGAGTTCCAGCCTGTCCAGCAGCGCGGCGTCCAGCCCTTTGTCGCGCCCGGCCGCCATGTCTTTATTATTGGCCTCGATCAGACTCGCCGACTGTGCTTCCAGCAGGCTCGCAATCGCCAGCAGCGCATTATTTTTTATGCCCGTACTGGCGCCCGCCAGCACCCGTGAAGCGGCGCGCGCCCGGCGGCCGATATCGGCCATGTAGTCTTTTATATTCACATTTGTACCTGTTTTTTTGATCATTCATTATTAAACGCGGAGAACGCAGAGACGCGGAGGCGCAAAGAAACAAAATGATAAAATAACTGCTCCAAATAGCAGTACACCTAGTGGAACAGTGGTGGAATTGTAGGTTCGGCTTCAGCCGTACAGGTACGATTGAAATCGTACCTACAACAGGTTCCGGTAATACATAGTGTACTGGAATTAGGAACACTTACTTTAATCATCAAAATTATATAACCTCTGCGTCTTAGCGCCTCTGCGTCCTATGCGTTTAATACAAAGCTTCAGAGATAAAAACCATCTAATCAGGCCGGTTTGCGCGGCAACAAATTCACCCCGGCCATTTTCAGCCCTAATTGTACCAGTTCATCCCAGGGCGCGCCCGCTGCGCGGCCTTTTATCACGCGTTCTATGGCGGCGGCCTGATACAGCATGCCCTGCCAGCGGCGCACGGAATGGCGACGCAGACCCGCTGACACCGGGGCTTTGCGTTTGTTCCAGATCCGATACTGACTGAGCGCCTGCTCCAGACTCTCCCCCTGCGCGATCAGCCAGGCCATGCCGCTGAGGCTGCGGATCTCCCGGGTCAGCGCCCACAGCACCAGCACCGGCTCCAGTCCTTCCCCGCGCAGGCCGTTGAAAATACGCAACATTCTCTGGGTTTCCCCCAATAGCGCCGCATCCACCAGGGCAAACACATCGAAACGGGCGCTATCGGACACCGCCGCCTCCACCTGCTCGGCATCCACCGCCCCTTCGCCACAAAGCAGGCGCAGTTTTTCCAGCTCCTGATCGGCGGCCAGCAGGTTGCCTTCCAGCCGTTCCGCCAGCAGTTGCACCGCAGCCGGATCCGGCTGCATGCCACGCGCCTGCATGCGCGCCTGTATCCAGCCCGGCATCTGCGCCGCTTCCACCGGCCAGATCTGAATAATCGCCCCGGCCTTGTCCAGCGCCTTGAACCATTTGGCCTGTTGCTGCTTTTTATCCAGCTTGCCCATACTGATCAACAGCAGCGTGTCGCGGTTGTCAGCCTCGACCCAGGCCGTCAAGGCCTTGCCCCCCGGCGCGCCGGGGGATTTACCCGCCGGCAGACGCAGCTCCATCAGTTTTTTTTCGGCGAACAGGGACAGGTTACTGGCCGAAGCCTGCAGTTGCTCCCAGTCAAAACCGCCATCGACGTGAAACTGCTCGCGCTCGCTATAGCCCTGCGCCTGCGCCGCCTCGCGGATCTGACGGCAGGCCATATCCGACTGAAACGGCTCGTCACCGCTGATCAGATAAACCGGCCTGAGATCCCGTTGCAGGTGTTGTGCTAACTGGTCGGGTTTGAGTTTCATTTAATCCGGATTCGCCTTTGCGGGGGCGGGGGCGGGAGGTACGACTGAAGTCGTACCTACAGTCGTATCTACCGCTGTGCCTGCCGCTGCGCCGGTGGGATTGCTGTGGTGTGCGCCCTTGTCCCTGTGGCGCATACCGGCGCTGATCTGGCGAAGCATCTGATTCACCGCCGCGCGCGCCATTTCCCGCTTGATGCGAAATTCTTCTTCCTCGATCGAGAGAATATTATTCGGATCATAACGATAGGTACGCAACTGGCTGAGTGTTTTGGCCGCCAGCAGAGGCCGACCCTTGCCATCATCAAGCTGGTAGGCGAGCGTATATTTCAGCTCATATTCATTGGGCTGACCGGCGGCATTGATCGAGGCGATGCGGCGCGTGGTTTCATCTTTGAGAATACGCAACAGCGCGGCGGATTCCTGCGGCTGTTCCAGCACATTGACGTTCGAGGCGATCAGCTTCTGCCGCAGAATCTCGCGCATCTGGCTGTTCGGCAAGCCGCCTTCGATATAAATACTCTCCAGCTCCGGCGGCAGCTCCACCACCCCGCGCAGATGAAAACCACATGAAGATAAAAGGGCAAAGATACAGGATACAAGTAAAACCATTAGCCACGGCGCCAAACTTCTTCCTTGTATCTTGTATCTTGTATCTTGTATCTTGATTGTATCTTTCACCTTATTTAACCACCACATTCACCAGCTTGCCCGGCACCACGATAATTTTCACAATGGTTTTATCCTCGGTGAAACGCTGCACATTGGCGTCGGCAATTGCGATCTCTTCAATCTGTTCACGCGAAGCGTCCGCCGGCACATCGATGCGCGCGCGCAGCTTGCCGTTGACCTGCACAATGATCTGAATTTCATCTTTGACCATGGCGGCTTCATCCGCCTGCGGCCAGGGCTGATCGATGACCGCATTATCATGGCCCAGACTTTGCCAGAGTGCATGGGTGATATGCGGCGCAATCGGTGACAGCAACAGGACACAGGCTTCCAGCGCTTCCTGCGTCACCGCCCGGCCCTGCTCGCTGTCATCGTCAAACTTGTACAGCGCGTTGACCAGTTCCATCACGGCGGCAATCGCGGTGTTAAAAGTATGCCGCCGCGCCATGTCATCGGAGATCTTGGCGATGGCGCTGTGCACCTGATTGCGCAGACTCTTTTGTTCCTTGTTCAATGCGGCGGTATCCAGTTCGGCCACCGCGCCGGCGTCGATATGCTGATACACCCGGTGCCAGAGCCGTTTGAGGAAACGGTGCGCGCCTTCCACGCCCGCATCCGACCATTCCAGCGACTGAGTCGGCGGCGCGGCGAACATCATGAACAGTCGCGCGGTATCAGCGCCGTATTCTTCAATCAACGCCTGCGGATCGACGGTATTGCCCTTGGACTTGGACATCTTCGAGCCGTCCTTGAGCACCATGCCCTGGGTCAATAGATTGGTGAACGGCTCATCGTTTTTGATCAGGCCTTCGTCTCGCAGCAGCTTGTTATAAAAACGCGAATACAATAAATGCAGAATGGCGTGCTCGATGCCGCCAACATAATGATCCACCGGCAGCCAGTAATCGGCGCGTTCGTCGAGCATGGCCGTCTCGTTATCCGGGCAGGTGTAACGGGCGTAATACCATGAGGATTCCATGAAGGTATCAAAGGTATCGGTTTCCCGCTCGGCCTTCGCCCCGCACTGTGGACAGGGAACCTGATAAAATTCGGGCATTTTTTTCAGCGGCGAGCCGATGCCCTCATAGCGAATGTCTTCGGGCAGCACCACCGGCAGATCGGTTTCCGGCACCGGCACTTCGCCACAATCGGGACAGTGAATGATCGGGATCGGCGCGCCCCAGTAACGCTGACGCGAGACGCCCCAGTCGCGCAGCCGCCAGGTGGTGCGCTTTTTGCCGTGATCCCGTTTTTCCAGAAACGCCGCAATCGCATCAAA
>WFVC01000131.1 GCA_015491815.1 Gammaproteobacteria bacterium
GCCCAGACGCGGTAAAAGGTGATAAGTGATACCCATGAAGGCCAACGTTACCGCCACAATCGAACCGTGATAATGCGCGGGCACGGTAACATTGCTTCCACTGATCATAAAACCAATCACACCCCCCACGCCGAATAAAAAAATCGAACTCAACAGCGCATTGCCTTCTGCGCTCGCTATAAATCGCCTGCCGCCGGCAAACACGCTGTAGATGATAATCAGCCCAAGCGGTAAGGCCGCCAGCCCGCCGCCATATTGCATCAGCCAGGTGATCGCCTGCAGGTGATCGCCACTGCCCACGCTAAACATTATATAAACAACGGGAGTAAACAGTACCGGCAATATGCCCAGCGTAAATAAAATTAGCGCCACTCGGGGTGTGAGCCGGGGAGTGAAGCCAGCGATGCTGGCCAGACATAACCAGGCCACCAGCATCAACTGAATATGAACAAATTGCAGGGTATGTCCCCCGCCCCAGAAAAGCAGCTCATAGTAATGTTCGCCGGTAATATTTTCCGGTATACCAAACCACGATGCCAGCAATGCAAAGACCGCCGTAATGGCGGCCAGCAGGGAAGTATATAGACCAAAACGAATCGCCCCGGCGCCGCTGATAGTTGCGCCAATAGAACGGGAAAACAGCAGTCCACGCAGCACGGTAATCGTAAAGCCGATCCCAAATATGCCCAGACCGGTAAAAAAGATCGGATCCCGCAACACCGGAACATAATTGTTCATCAAAGGTTCAGCCGCACCCAGAAATGGCGCGATGACAATAATGCAGGAACCGGCAATCGCCAGCCACAGGCCCGCCCAGCCACAGGCCGTACAACGCGATGTGCTGTTCAGGCTCCAGAACATACCCGCATAACCCAGAAACCAGACCAGCACGGTAAGATCAACATGCACCACCAGCGCGGTATGAAAGAAATCGACCCAGGGAATGATATCCTGGATAAACGGCGTTCTTGAGAGCACCAATAAAATAGTAAACAGGCCCGCGACCAGCAGCGAGCCGACTGCTAACATCAACCAGCCTGTGCTGATGCGAGTGTTGGCGCGATCATCTGGAACATCCAGTGTAAATGCATCCAGCAATGCATTCGCAGTGTATTCTGTTTTCATACTATCTTGTGCCTGAGTATTCGTGCCCCGATAGACAGAGTCGTTCTGTATCAGGCATAAAAGGAATTGAACTTATGTCAGGAGCCGGGAACTGTCAAGCTGCAACCCGCCTAAGGAGGCTCTGATTAATTCCGTCATTCGTGGTGAAGTCCTGAGCCTGACGAAGGGGCGAACCATGAACGCTAAGCATTCTAAAATCATAATGTTATATAGTTCACCCTTCGACAAGCTCAGGGTGAACGGAATTAATCAGAGTTTCCCTAAATTATTTGATAATAAACTTTCCCGCACTGGAATTAAATTCAATGATCATATGCTGTTCCGGTTTCAGACTAATATCCTGCTCAAGCCGGTATGTCGGACCTTTGACCTTAATATCATCATTAATCCAGACTAACAAATGGTGCTTACCCGCAGGCACCTTGATGTTCTGATAAATATCGATGCCCTGATCCTTGAACAGTCCAAGTGGTGGCGCTGTTTTATTGTAAATCACCTTGCCGTCCATTTGCAGTTCCATCGTAATCGGAGATCGTTCACGAGTACAATCCATGGGCTTACGCATGTTGGGGGCAAGCTTGAGCAACTCTTCCTGTGTCATCCTTCTGCATTCCTGCACATGCTTGCCTACATGTCCCAGAGTGAAGGTGATCATGGCCTGATTTTCATCAAGTTGATGGTAGGCGGGATACAGTGAAAAATACCATACCACCCCCATAAACAGGCTGTAGTTAAAAATTTGAAGCACAATTTTCAAAAACTTATGCATGGTCAGCCTCACCTGTATTGGCCGCTTCACGCTTAAGTTTCGCCAGACTGTCCTCAAAATAAGCAAGCTCCTTGCGTAACTTTTTGCAATCAGTCTCTGCCGCTCTGAAAATATGAATGCGCCTGCGATCGGCTCGCTTGCGTAAAATCGGTTGACGCGATCCCGCAAACCGTTCATCAAACCAGCGGTTGCCATGACGGTAATAACAATCCCCTGTTCGACAGCCGGTGATAAACACGCCATCTGCGCCAAGCTTAAGCGCATACTCGATCATCGTCGGTGGAATCATGCCTGCGCAAAAATAACTAACTACTGCAATATTGGAAGACTTGAGTCCTGCAAAATCAATCGCATTATCACAACCAAATATAATAATTTTATTCTCACCTTCAAGCGAATCGATCGCCGCTGTTACATGTTCACGAATATCATTAATGGGCTGCTGCGGCATATCAATGCCCGTCACCAGTTTTTCCCTGGCATGGCGAAATGGGTTGGATGAATGACAGGATCCTACACAAATACCACAGGCGGCACACAGGTGTTCAAGAACAACGACCTCATGTTCCCAGCGTGCGCCATCCGTACGCGCTTGCACACTAATAGCATCAAAAGGACAGTCCATTGCGCATTGCTCGCAGCCATTGCATTCCTGTAAATGTACTTCGGCAGCAGGCCCGGTTTTCTTTGGCGGCAGCCAGGGCATCAACATCAAAAAAACAGTAATCCCTATCGTTAAAACCCAGACTTCGCCAGAAGACCAGTTATCAAGTAGCGGATAGATATTTAAATAAAACCAGTCAATATTTAGCACCGCTGGTGTTTTCGCAAGATCCGCCGCCTCATGGCTCACCGCCGGCGCCAGCAATGACAGCACCAACAAAGCAACAAAACTACCAATCGCCAAACCTCTGGGAGCGATAATGGAAACATCAGAAAGACGCTTGACATGAATCCACAGAGCAAAAGCCAGAAAAACGGGCTGACCCAGCAGATGCAGGAATCCCATTAAAGTGAAAAAACGATCATTGATCTGACTTTCAAGAAAATTACGCGACATAGACGCAGGTAAAAATGGCAATGCATCCATAAGCTGAGAGGACTTGATGGCTACAAATAACGCCAGCTCATCCCATACCAACCAATAGCCGGTAATTCCAAGGGTAACAACAAACCAGAGATTCGGCACTCCTGTTATCCAGGAAAACCAGCGAAAACCTCGGTAACGATCCAGCGAAAATTCCCTGAACATATGCAGGATAATTGTCAGCACCACAGCATCAGAGGCATAACGATGCAGACTGCGCATAACGCCGGCGGCATACCACTGTTCATGGGTCATGTACTCCACTGATGCGTAAGCGCCGGAAAGGCTGGTATCGAAAAAGATGAACAGATAGAGTCCGCTGACAAAGATGACCCAGAAAAAGAAAAACGCCAGTGTTCCCAGATGGTAAAGTGGATTCCAGTCATTTCCAAAGGAAATATTAAACCAGTTCTCAAGCGCCAGATAAGCCCGTTTAACCGGATTGATATAACTCAAAATCAAGGTCCTCTGAAATGATAATGGTGGTGACACTATTCCGAGTAGAATAGTATGATTTTAATCGAACAGCGCTGAGAATCTTTGACCTTTATCAAATACCGGGAGGCCGTTTGCCATAACGGTATTCACGCACAATAAATATGATTGTATAAATGATAATCGACAGGCCAATAAACAGACCAATAAAAAGTGAATAATCAAACTGGTAGCTGTCGGTATAAGGATCATAAGTCGTACAGAAAAAACGCACATTGTCGACAAGCGTGGCGAAAAAACTCTGGCTGGGTTTTGGCTGGCCAAGCACTAACTCTATAAGAGGTTCAACCAGTAACTGAGTATCAAAAACTTCACCATACACCTGACGATAAATTTTTCCTGCTGCATCAACTACCGTTGCCTGCACGACATGATCAAAACCATTGGGCGAAGGGAAAAACTCAAATCCAAGTTCCTGGGTTAATGTAGCAATCGTCTTGCTATCTGCGCTCAAAATATACCAACCACTATTTTCAATTCCCTGCTTTTTAGCAAAAAGCCGCATGGCCTGCGGGCTATCATATTGAGTATCGAAACCAATAACCGCAACAGAAAAACTGTCCTCTCCCAGTGTTTCACGCGCCTTTTCTACAACCTTGGCTAGATGACGTATTGTCATAGGACAAGTTTTATAACAACTGGTGTAGACCATACTGATCACCAGCGGTTTCCCCAAAAATGTTTGGGTGGATATTGCTTTACCATGCGCGTCCGTCAGCGAAAAAGAACCCAGCGTTCGACCTATCGCATCCTGACTCGCCTGTAGCGCTGACTTATACTGAAAGGTTTTAATTGATTTTTGCGGATCTGCACTTTCAGCATTGGCCTGCGGTAAAAACAATAGCAGGGGACTAATGAAAAGAAGTAATGCAAAAAAAAGACGTATATTAATAACCAGAAACCAAAGAAGGGTGGTAAAAAACATCTACCACTTTCCTGTCATATAGCGACGACATCAAGAACGGCAAAGAACAACAAACTTACCAGTTGCACCAATGAAGCAAAGAAGTTGCGCATCGCCATTTTGGGCGTTGTATTCTGAACCAGCAAAATACTTCGATAAACAAAGTAACCACCGCCTAACAACGCACCGGCAAGATAAAGCCAGCCCAGACCGTAAAAAAATGGCAAAACAGAAACACTGGCCAAAAGTATTGCATTCCAGAGAATCGCCTTTGCCGCCGCTCTGTCGCCTTTTACAACCGGCAACATAGGCACACCAGCAGCTTCATAATCCTTATGCTTGGCAATCGCCAAACTCCAGAAATGTGGTGGCGTCCAGAGAAACAGCACCATCGCCAGAATAATTGGAATTGGTCCCAGATTTGGGTCAACCACCGCCGCCCCAGCGAGCACTGCGAAACTTCCCGATGCCCCGCCAATAATGATGTTAATCCAGGTGCGCCGTTTTAACCAGACGGTATAGACAATGGCATAGAAAAAAGCGCCCAGAAAGATAAACAGCGCCGCTATGCCGTTAAGCGTATAAGCCGCCGCAGCGATGCCCACCACAAGCAGCAGCAAAATTGTTGATAACCAGACGGGATTACTGCTGGAGAATTCACCCGTAACAAACGGACGGTTTCTGGTGCGCTCCATAAGTCGATCATAATCGCGTTCATAATATTGATTGAATGCACCCGCGCTGCTGGAGGCCATGAGTATCGTCAACGCCAGCACCGCTACCTGCCATGCAGGCACCGCATCGCCCGGAGTAACGACCATCGCGACCACGGCCGTAATCGTCATGACGACTCCAATACGGATTTTAAAGAGATTAATAAGTTGCCCGATCATATTAGCCTTTTATTTTAATACTATTTCTAGCTGCGCAGATATTACAACTCTGATGGATCGTCACAAAGGTCGAACAGCAATTTTCGCTGTCCGACCTTCGCGCCTGTCGATCTAGCTCCCCATCGGCCAGACCGATGCCAGGTACTTCCAGTTGATGAAGTAATAAACAACGAAAGTAACCAGTAGGAGAAGCGCCAGAACAAAGGTTCCGGGAGCCTCAAAACCGCCACCTGAACCATGATGCCCTTCCAGTTGGGGCGCGCGCTCCAGTTTTTCGGGGCGCTCAATATTATAAACTGATGCCGCCAGAGGTTTACCGACAAAGCTTTCAAGGAAACCGGCCGAAGGTTCCAGTTTCTTACCGAAGAGCAGAGATCCCACGGTAATAAGCAGGAAAGATCCGCCCCCGACAATAGCCAGCACACCACCGATAGCACCGATCGCCATCAGAGTATACGCCATTCCGGAATACTCAAATGTCAGCAATGCGCCGGTAAAATCCATGTCCCAGTGACGGCGTGAAACCCCCAATGTTCCCGCACCCAGCATGAATAAAATCAGGATAACCATGCCGCCGCCGAAAATATAGGGCTGCAGTTTGGCCAGCCAGGGGAGAATCATCTGACGACGGAATAAGACCGGAATCAACAGATAAGTCAGCGCCATAAACGCCAGGGTTGTACCTGTTACTACCGTTGCATGGAAATGCGCAGGCACATAAATCGTATTATGGATGATCAGGTTGATCTGCTCGGTGCCCATGACCACGCCGGTGATACCACCGAGGAAACCGAAGGTAACCAGCGAAATAAACATGCCGGAGAAGACCGGGTTACCCCAGGGCGCCTTGCGCAGCCATTCGAATAACCCCTTGTTTAAGCCTTTGTTGCGTTGCGCCACCTCGATAGAACCCGGCACTGTCAAACCATGAATCATACTGGCAAGCACCGCGAGATACATGGCGTAACTGGTATTGAAGATTTTCCATTCCGTACTGATGCCCGGATCAACCAGGATATGGTGAGCACTAGCCAGTTGCAGGAACAGAATATACAACAGATACGCAAAACGGCTGACTTTTTCCGACATGGGCCGCGCACCGAAGAGAATACCGGCAAGCAGATACCAGATAGCCACATGCGCCGCAACGTTAATCTGCTGGGAAGAATGGCCTAAAGCCCACCAGATAACACGATACATTTCTGCATCAATATGGTTTATATACCCAATCGACCAGAGAAAAGTCGGAACCAGAATAATCGCACCACTGGCAATGGTAAACACCGCAATAATCGCCGCCGTGATGGCGCCGAAGGTTACTATTGGCACCGAACCTTCATAGGTTTTTTCCTGCTGTGCGACAACCAGGGTGCCGAAAAATACAAAAATCTGCACCAGTGCGCCGACCGCAAACAGAATCAGTCCCAGATAGAAATGCGGCGCTGCCTGCATGGGCGCATAGGAGGTCATCATGACACTCGAGTTCCCCTGTAGCACCGCAATATTATTCATCACTGCGCCGATTACCATAAGGAAGAACCCGGCCCATGCCCATCCTGGCGTCGCCAGCCGGCAACGCAACAGAGTGGTCGAAGCAAAGTGCAAAATGGCCATCTCAAAAAAGATGACCCAGAAAATCAGGGCATTGATACCATGCCCCGTCAGCACCTGATAAAAAATATCCGCCGGAAGCAAATGCACTTCCTGCCAACGCGTAAGCACAACCCCCAATGCCAGAATACCGGCTATCAGCAAGGCGACCACACCGGCAACCGCATTCACCTTCATCAAGCGTTCTGCATCGCGGTTAAAATAAAATCCTGAATCAGGACAAAGACGAAATGAAGACATAACTTATTCCCCCACGTAAATCTTGCCAACCATAGTATGGTGGCCAATACCGCAATATTCGTTACAAATAACCCCGTACTCTCCTGCTTTGTCCGGAGTAATATTTATAACCATTTCATAGCCCGGAACCACTTGCATATTAATGTTAACGGGCTGCAGGGAGAAACCATGCTGGTAATCCATCGAGGATAAATGAAAACGATAACTCTTATCCTTTTCAAGCTCCAGAATCGGCCACCATTGCCACAGGCGCGCCAGCATATAAACATCGCTGCCTGCCGGGGGGCGCACAACCGGAATACCGGATTCTTCACGCACCGTATATTTGTCAATCATCTCCTGAACCTTAGCTCCATAGGCAGCGGGCGTGGTCTGATAGGCTTCGGTAGAAAGGTTTTGTTTTCCATAAATATGCCAGATAGGCATCATGGCGAACATTATCAGACACCAGACCAGAGCGATGGCAATCCACACCAACTCCTGACGCCCGACAGGCACCTTCCACCAGATTCGATCAGCAGGCGGTAAAAATGTAGTCATAACTAATTCTCCTCAGATAGAACCAGGTTGATCAGGGCGCAACAGGCAGGGTGACAATTTCCATAATCCCCCAGATAGTATAAAAAACTGTCGGCATCGCTACCCCAATAAACAATAGCAGGAAGGGATTATCGATTAGCGACTGCATCGCGGGAATGCGTTCATCTTCATTATTATTTGACATGGTGATGGCTCCTGTTAGTTGTTAGTGTCAGCGACGATATAATTATCATTATTCTGGTAAGGATTGACGAATATCCGCCAACTCTTACGGTTATTAATTTTCAAAGCTTTGCAGTATTACATACCGGAATTCGGCGACTCACTTTGACCTAAATCAATTTACCAACCTAAATACCTGATTTTTTTAATCGGGGACTTACTTATCCCAATATTTAAGCCTGTCATTATATTGCTGAGATTCAAAGTACAGCGAAATCATATTTATTCAAAAATACACTGGCAAACAATGTAGTGGATTTCAGATTTCCAAACACCCCGCCCATCTGATACCATTTTTGACGTTTTTATGTATGAGAGAGTCAACATCGACAATGACATCGCCTGATAATCATCAAAAAGCCATCGCTATCTGGCTTTTTATCTGTTGCGCTAGCATTTTCGCCATGGTCATACTTGGCGGCGTGACCCGTTTAACCGGTTCCGGACTGTCGATGGTTGAATGGGAACCCCTCATGGGCATCCTTCCCCCCCTTGATCACGCTCAATGGCAGGAAACCTTTCTTCTCTATCAGCAGTTTCCCGAATACAAGCTACATAATTACAGCATGAATCTGGAGGAATTCAAGTCGATCTTCTGGTTTGAATATTCCCACCGTCTGCTGGGACGCATGATTGGGTTCATTTTTATTGTCCCCCTGCTGTATTTCATCATGACCGGAAAGATCAGAAAGTCACTGATTCCCAAATTGATCGGCATGTTTATACTTGGCGGACTACAGGGGCTAATGGGCTGGTATATGGTAAAAAGCGGCCTGGTTCAGGATCCCCACGTCAGCCAGTATCGACTAACCGCGCACCTGGCTCTGGCTTTTATCGTCTACGCCTATATTTTCTGGGTGGCTCTGGATCTGTTTTTCTCAGATCAGGATCGTATCCGCAAAACAGCGACAAACGGACTAAAGCAATTTTCATTGCTACTCACGCTGCTTATCTTTATTACGGTTCTTTCCGGTGGTTTTGTCGCCGGACTCAAGGCCGGTTATGCCTTCAACACTTTCCCCTTGATGGGCGGGCGGCTGGTGCCCGAAAGTATTTTTGCGCTCTCCCCTGTCTGGAAAAATTTCTTTGAAAATATCGCCACCGTTCAGTTTGACCATCGCGTCATGGCGACCCTGCTGTTTATTATTATCCCCCTGTTCTGGCTAAACGCCATACGTCAGGATATTCCGGCGCGAGTGCGAACCGGAGCGCATCTGCTACTGGCCATGCTTGGCATTCAGGTCACACTGGGAATTTCAACCCTGCTACTGCATGTTCCCATACCACTGGCCGCCGCCCATCAGGGTGGCGCGCTCACGTTGTTCACCATCATGCTGTTCATTACCCACGAACTACGGAACACGCCAAATTGAATGCCCGCGCCTAATTAGATGTTCCAAATACCAGATCACTTGTGAGTTTCCACGTTCGTGGTGAAGTCCTGAGCCCTTCGACTTCGCTCAGGAGATCCCTGACGAAGGGTCGAACCATGAGCGTGGAAACACTGTAAATTGAGTGCTTAATCTGTTTGTCCTTCGACAAGCTCAGGACGAACGGTTGTTCCATAAAGTGTACTGGTATTTGGAACACCTATTTAGAGAAGTTCCCGCAGTCCGTCAACATCCAACAGGGTAATATCATTACCATGCACATCAATCAGACCATTCCGGGACAAACGGGTGAGGATACGAGAGAATGTTTCTGGCTGAATGGCCAGACGCGACGCCACCACACTCTTGGGGGTGGTCAGATGAATTTCAGATAACGCCACAACATCGGCAGGAAGCTGATCCAGCAAAAAAACCACCAGCCGATAAGTCGCATTATGCAGGGTAAGATTGTTGATTTCATGAATACGCGCATGCAGACGCCGACTCATATTCGCCATAAGATGAAAACAGGTTTCCGTGGACTGTTCCAGTATTTCCTTAAATGTCTGCATACTGAAACTGAGCACTTCACTTTTCTTGATGGCTTCGGAACTTAATGGATAAACCTGATTGCGCATAAAAATAATCGCTTCAGCAAACGTCTGGGAAGGATGGATAATCTCCATCACCTTTTCATCGCCATCGGCGGAAATACAATATAGTTTAATCTGCCCGGATTTCAGCAAATAAAAACGTTGCGCCGGCTGCCCGGCTTCAAACAGGGTTTCCCTTGCCGCCAACTGAATCGTCGTCGAAGTTTGCAACATTTTATCCATCTGTTTGTCGTCCAGCATTTCAAACAGATAAATAGCTTTCAATTGTGCCGCAAGCGCCTGCTCTGACTTCATATCGCCATCCCCAATAAACAACGTACTTTTAAACTCATAAACAAACCTTCCCCGGAAAAGCTCGCCCTTTATATCGAAATACTATTTCAAAAACAGTATATTAGTGAAAAGCAAAATAAAAGCAACTAAATAAATATTCCTTGTTGCAGTTGACTTTGGTCAACGACGATGCCCATACATTTATTAAAAATTGAGATAATAAAATACCACGCCATTTTTTATACACACAAGGGATTAAAGTGAATATACAACTCATCATTAGCGGACAGGCAAAACAGTCTCAGGCTACCGAACGGGTATGGCGAACAATTTGCGAAGATATGGGACTATCACTGCAGATCATCAACTCAGAAAACGAAACCGGGCGGTCACTGGCAAAAAAACTAAACTTGCGCACGCTTCCCGCATTGATAGTAGATGGTCGAGTTATCGCCGTTGGCCAACCGGATACTATCTCTGCAAAAAAAATTCTACGCGATCTTTAGAGAAAAAACTGATTAAAATCAATTCCAGTTTACAGTCTGCCATTTATGATTCAGACTAAAGTTTTAATCAAATCAAAGTCCCCATAATGAGCAACAACAAACTTTTAATTGAGTGGCAGGAAAATAGCCTGTCTGTCGGCATTCCCCAGATGGATGAAACACACCGGGAATTTATTGATATCATTAACCGCCTCGGGCAGGCCAGTGATGAACAATTCTCGAAATTATTCGAGCAACTGCTCGAACATACCCATCAGCATTTTAAAAATGAAGACATAGCGATGGAAAAATCAGGTTTTCCACCCATATCAATCCATCGTAATGAGCATTTCCGGATTATAGATAAACTTAAACAATTGAATGAAAATATCAAAACCGGGGATATCGACATCGCCCGAACCTTTGTCTGTCGCTATTTGCCTGAATGGTTTCCCCTGCATGCAGCAACCATGGATCGCGCCCTGGCCTGCCACCTCAAGGCAGCCGGCATGGCTGACGCATAAAAACCACGACCATCACATACCACTTGTCCTTATCCCACGTTATAGTTTAGTCTTCATCGCCCTTATTACCGGAGAACACCGCAATGACACGACCACGTATCTTTTTCAGCAGCCTGTTTCTTATTCTTGCAAGCCTTGTTTTATTGCCGGGCTGTCAGCGCCAGGATGCGGAACCCGCGGCTGAAAAAGCGGTCGTCACACCAGCCTCATCCCCAGACAACGCCCCGCATACTCCCAAAGCAACCGCCATTCCCAAACCGGGCAAGATTCACGGTAAGGTTATCGATATTATCGAAGCCGCCGGTTATACCTATATCCGGATTGATACCGGCAGTGACAAACTCTGGGCAGCCGGCCCCAGCACCGCTTTTAACAAAGGCGATATGGTCGCTTTTGATACCGGAATGCCGATGAAAGATTTTCACAGCAAATCACTGGATCGCACCTTCAACCTGCTCTATTTTGTTGATGCTTTCGACACTGATACGGGGCCGGCTCAGCCTCGCATGCCCGAACCGCACAGCAAGGTTGAATCCTCCCCCCAGTCCAGCCCCATCGCCAACATCAGTAAAGCAAACGGCGGACAAACGATTGCCGAAATTATTTCGGGCAAGGACGCACTGGCTGATAAACCCGTCAAGGTGCGTGGCAAGGTCGTGAAATTTACCGCTGCGGTGCTGGGCAAAAATTGGATTCATATCAAGGACAGCAGCACCGGCGCCGATCTCACCGTCACCACCGACGCCAATGCGAACAATGGCGATATCGTATTAATAGAAGGCAAACTCGGACGCAATAAAGATTTTGGCTATGGCTATCTTTATGACGTGATTGTTGAAGACGCAAAAGTGACGGTGGAATAACAAATTTCACCACAGGGGACAGCGCGCCATAATATTGAAAGTCTCGATGTTCCCTGTGGTGAAAAATTATCAGTCCGGCTCATAACCCAGATTCGGCGCCAGCCAGCGCTCCACGGTTTCCACGCTCATGCCTTTACGCCGGGCATAATCCTCCACCTGATCACGGTTGATTTTACCGACCGCAAAATAACGTGAGTCTGGGTGACTGAAATACCAGCCGCTCACCGAGGCGGCCGGCCACATGGCGTTACTTTCGGTTAACTCAACGCCGGTATTTTTTTCTGCATCCAGTAATTCCCAGAGCAGCGGTTTCTCGGTGTGATCCGGGCAGGCGGGATAGCCGGGCGCGGGGCGAATGGCGGTGTAGTCTTCCTTGATCAATTTCCGGTTATCAAAATCTTCAGCCAGCCCGCCTGAGGGCGACCAGCTTCCTGATTCAATTTTCCAGTTTACATGGCGGATACGATCGTGCATGTGTTCAGCAAAGGCTTCGGCCAACCTGTCCGCCAGTGCTTTGAGCATAATAGACTGGTAGTCATCATGATCGGCTTCGAAACGTTTGACGTGTTCATCAATGCCCAGTCCGGTAGTCACCACAAACGCGCCCATATAATCTTTTTTGCCGGAATCTTTCGGCGCAACGAAATCCGCCAGACAGTAGTTTGGCTTGCCCGGTGGTTTCTCCGTTTGCTGACGCAGATGATGCAAGACCAATTTTACATCCTCACGACTGTCATCAGTGTAAATTTCGATATCTTCATTGATGCTGTTGGCCGGAAACAGGCCGACGACGGCGCGCGCTTTCAACCAACGTTCCTCAACGATCTTCGCCAGCATGGCTTCGGCGTCAGCAAGTAATTTTTTCGCCTCCTCGCCTTTTTCCGGATCCGCAAGAATTTTGGGATAACTGCCTTTTAATTCCCAAGTATGAAAAAAGGGCGTCCAATCGATATAGGGAACGAGAAAGGCCAGCGGCATATCATCAAAGATCTGAATACCGGGGATCTCAGGAACCGGCGGCGTGTAATTCGCCCAGTCGATGTCGATGCGATTGTCACGCGCCTGTTCCAGTGTCAGCCAGTTGGTTTTCGCCCGCCGGCCGGCATGGTTAAGCCGGACTGTTTCGTATTCTTCGCGCAGGCTTTTCACAAAATCCTGTTTCAGATCTTTGCTGATCAGATTCTGCGCCACGCCCACCGCGCGCGAGGCGTCTTTCACCCAGACCGAGGCTTCGTGATAATGTTTTTCAATTTTCACCGCTGTATGCGCTTTCGAGGTGGTTGCGCCGCCAATCATCAGCGGAATATCAAAACCCAGTCGTTCCATTTCTTTGGCCATATGCACCATTTCATCCAGCGACGGGGTGATCAATCCACTCAGGCCAATCATATCCACATCGTGTTCTTTGGCGGCATCCAGAATTGTCTGCGCCGGCGCCATCACACCGATGTCAATCACTTCGAAGTTATTACACTGCAACACCACGCCGACAATATTCTTGCCGATATCATGCACATCACCCTTGACCGTAGCCATCAGGATCTTGCCATTGCTCTGATTACTGCTGCCGTCTTTTTCCTGCTCGATAAAAGGCAGCAACCAGGCTACCGCTTTTTTCATCACCCGCGCCGACTTGACCACCTGCGGTAAAAACATTTTTCCGGCGCCGAACAGATCGCCGACGGTGTTCATGCCATCCATCAACGGCCCTTCGATCACTTCAATCGGCTGATCAAACTGCAGACGGGCTTCTTCCGTATCTTCTTCGATAAAACTGTCGATACCTTTGACCAGCGCATGTTCGATGCGTTTTGCCACCGGCAGGTTGCGCCACTCCAGATCCTCAACTTTTTTACCCGCACTGCCATCGCCACGATATTGATCGGCAATATCCAGCAGACGTTCGGTGGCGTCATCACGACGATTGAGCACCACGTCTTCGACCCGCTCGCGCAACTCTTCGGGAAGATCGTCATAAACAGCCAGCTGTCCGGCATTAACGATGCCCATGTCCATACCCGCCTGAATCGCATGATATAAAAACACCGCGTGAATCGCCTCACGCACCGGGTTATTGCCACGGAAGGAAAAGGACACATTGGACACGCCGCCACTGACCAGCGCATGTGGCAGCGTCTGTTTTATCCTGCGCGTGGCTTCGATAAAATCGACGCCGTAATTATTATGTTCTTCAATACCGGTGGCGACCGCAAAAATATTGGGATCGAAAATAATATCTTCCGGCGGGAAATCCAGTTTCTCTCGCAACAGATGATAGGCGCGGGTACAGATCTCAATCTTGCGCGCGCAGGTATCGGCCTGCCCTTGTTCATCAAACGCCATGAGAATAATGGCCGCGCCATACTGACGGCAGAGTCGCGCCTGACGCAAAAAGTTTTCCTCGCCTTCCTTGAGCGAAATGGAATTAACGATGCCCTTGCCCTGAATACATTTGAGTCCGGCTTCAATGATGAACCACTTGGAGGAGTCGATCATGATCGGCACCCGGGCGATGTCCGGCTCCGAAGCGATCAGGTTGAGAAAGGTGACCATCGCCTTCTCACCGTCAAGCATGCCTTCATCCATATTGACATCGACGATCTGCGCGCCGTTTTCCACCTGTTCACGCGCCACGCTCAGCGCTTCATCATATTCTTCTTCCAGAATCAGCCGTTTAAAGCGCGCCGAGCCGGTGACATTGGTGCGTTCACCGACATTCACAAACAGCGAATCTTCACCGATATTGCAGGGCTCCAGTCCACTCAGGCGGGTTTCCACCGGCGCCTCCGGGATCGAACGGGGCGGGTATTTGGCGACGGCATCATGAATGGCTTTGATATGCGCAGGACTGGTGCCGCAGCAACCGCCGATAATATTTAAAAATCCACTCTTCGCCCATTCCTCGATCTCGGCCGCCATTTGCGCCGGCGTTTCATCGTATTCGCCAAACTCATTCGGCAGACCGGCATTGGGATGAGTATTGATATGGCAATTGGCCAGGCCGGCGATTTCCTCCACGTACTGACGCAGTTCTTTGGCGCCCAGCGCGCAGTTAAAGCCAAAGCTGATCGGGTTCACATGGCGCAGGGAATTCCAGAAGGCCTCGGCGGTCTGACCGGACAGGGTGCGCCCGGAAGCATCGGTAATAGTGCCGGAGA
This sequence comes from Gammaproteobacteria bacterium, assembly GCA_015491815.1. Lineage (GTDB taxonomy): Bacteria > Pseudomonadota > Gammaproteobacteria > UBA6429 > Thiohalophilaceae > JAADGZ01. The sequence continues at coordinate 15,174 of WFVC01000131.1, forward strand.
TCATCACCGGCAGTTTCAGATCGTGTTCTTCAAAATAGGTTTCGATGGCGAACAACGCGGCCTTGGCGTTGAGGGTGTCAAAAATCGTCTCCACCAGCAAAATGTCGCTGCCGCCTTCGACCAGACCGTGAATAGCCTCAGAATAAGATTCTCTGAGAATATCAAAGTTGATATTGCGAAAACCGGGATTATTCACATCCGGGGAAATACTGGCGGTGCGATTGGTCGGGCCAATCACCCCGGCCACGAAGCGCGGCTTGTCCTCGCTGGCGAACTCATCACACACCGCCCGCGCCAGCCGCGCCGATTCAAAATTCAGCTCATAGGCCAGTGATTCCATCTGGTAGTCGGCCATCGACACCGAATTGGCGTTAAAAGTATTGGTCTCAACGATATCCGCACCGGCATCAAGATAGGCGCGATGAATATCACTGATGATCTGCGGTTGGGTCAGGGTCAGCAGATCATTATTGCCCTTGAGATCACCGACCCAGTCGGCAAAGCGTTCACCGCGATAATCGTCCTCGCCCAGCTTGTAACTCTGGATCATGGTGCCCATCGCCCCATCGAGAACCAGAATCCTTTCTTTTAGTACCTGTTCGAGTGTTTTCATCAAGCCGCCATCATTCTTTATCGTAAAGCTCTGAATTTTAGCACGTCACTCCTGAATCTGGTATTTTCAATACCCGCCCCTGAGCGCAATATCCCTCAAAATAATGAAGCTTATGCTACTATTTACAATAGCGTAATTGTCTATCAAGCCAAATCCTGACGGGATCAAACAACAAAATAAACATGCACAAGACCCGGCATCATATCTTTCGCATCTCCCCCTTCGAACTCTTATTCAGTTTTTTGCTCCTAATGCTCATCACCGGGTTTGCGATTTACGCTTATAACACCTGGAATCACATCCACGAAACGAACAAAGCCAAATTGCAATTTATGAATCGCTTGCTGATTCAGACTAATCGTGAAATTTTTATTCATCACGAATCTATGTTGCACCTGCTTGGTGAACGCCTGCAGGAAGTTGGAGCCATTGATGCGCCGGAAAGGGGGCGTAAGCTGATTGAACAAATGCTGCGCCTGAATCCCAGCATGGCTGGTTTTGGCCTGGTGCGCACCAATGGCCAAATGGTGTTGATATCCAATGTCCCCCCCGGGGTTCCCCTGCCTAATCTGTTGCATAATCCCCATGCGGACAACAGTTTTGGGCTGGCGTTAAAAAATGAGGGCATGGTGACCGGGCGTACTTATTACCAGCCACTGGTAAACAGCTGGATAGTGCCATTGCGCATCGCCATTCGCGACGCGAATAACAAGGTCTCAATGGTCATGGCCAGCGGACTGGATATGGATTCACCGTCCACCACCTGGAATGTACTGAAACCCGAACCCGGCACGACATTACGTATTTTACGCGAAGATGGCTACTGGCAATATATGACGCCACTGGCTGAAAAAGACAGAGAAGCCGTTTATAACCGACCGGCTAATGCCGGCGATGTGCGCCTGATTAAGCGTTGGCGTCAGAAAAACGGACAAAGCGCCTTTTATATTAATGACAGCTTGGCGGTTAGCTCATGGTTGCCACGCTGGAACATTTACACGCTGGTTACTCGGGACTCCCAGGCCATCGCAGCCGAATACCGAAAAGCCATGATCCTGCCGATGATGATCTTTCTTGTTATCACCGCCAGCGGCTATGCCTTCTACCGTATTTCCGCGCGTCAACAGCGCGACTATGAATCTAAATTAATTCATCAGGCTCAGTATGATGATCTTACCGATCTGCCTAATCGCCTGCTGGTAATGGATCGTTTAAATCAGGCCATGGATATCGCCCGACGCAAAAAAGATAAAATTGCTCTGGCTTTTATTGATCTTGATATGTTCAAACGCATCAATGACAGCTTTGGCCATATTACCGGCGATGAATTACTGCGCCAGTTTGCCCAACGTTTAAGTAAAATTCTGCGAGCGGGCGATACCGTTTCCCGCCTCGGTGGCGATGAATTTCTGATATTACTGCCCGGCACCCACGATGCCGCAAGCATTGAGCCTGTTATCAGAAAAATATTTCAGCTGTCTCAACAACCTTTTGTCATTGACAACCGTGAAATTTACACCACCTGCAGCATTGGACTATCCCTTTATCCCAATGACGGCAAAACCCCGCTTGATTTACTCAAAGCTGCGGATACTGCGTTATACAAGGCCAAAGACAAAGGACGCAACACCCATTGTTTTTATTCCGAAGAAATGAATCAGGAAGCCCATCGGCGCATGCAACTGGAATCTTTTTTACGCCATGCACTGGAAAAAGATGAACTCTATCTTCTCTATCAACCACAGATAGATCTTAAATCCGGCCACTGTTGTGGTTGCGAAGCACTGTTGCGTTGGAACAACCCTGAACTTGGCGAAATTACTCCGCTGGAGTTTATCCCCATTGCCGAAGAAATTGGTTTAATCAATAAAATCGGCCAATTCGTACTCGAACAGGCCTGTCAGGATTTACATCAATTAAAAACTCAGTGGAGAAAAACATTCCGCATGGCGGTGAATATTTCCTCCTGGCAGATACGTTCTCCCGGACTTGCCGAATTTATAAAAAAACTTTTGCTTGATTATGACTTATCCAGTCAGGCGCTGGAACTGGAAATCACGGAAAACAGCATTGTCGAGCATGGTGAACATCTCGACGCCCTGCGCGCCCTGGGTCTTTATATTGCTATCGATGACTTCGGCACCGGTTTCAGTTCACTCAGTTATTTACAACGCTTTCCCATTACCACTCTGAAAATTGACCGCTATTTTATCAAAAATATCGCCCGCTCCGCCGCAGAAGGAAAACTGGTCAGGGGGATTATTAATCTGGGACAAAGTCTGGAATTAGAAACTATTGCCGAAGGCATCGAGACTGAAGATCAGCTCAACTATCTTCGACAAACCGGCTGCCAGATCGGTCAGGGATTTTATTTTAGCCGCCCAATCCCATTTAAGGACTTACTCTCACAGATGCAAACGACCTATGCCTGAATCCACAAAATAGCCTTGTGTTGTATCTTTGATTAAAAGCCGTCCCGCGTTACACTGCTCATCATGCTCAAATCCACCACCGAATTAGTCCCTGTGCCCAAGGCGCTGATGCGCCCCATCGGTCGCGCCATTGCCGATCATGAGATGATCCGCGAAGGTGATCGGATCGTGCTTGGACTCTCCGGCGGCAAGGATTCACTTACCCTGCTTCATGCTCTGCGCCGCCTGCAGCGTCACGCGCCGATTCGCTTCGAGCTGGCTGCGCTCACCGTCGATCCGCAAATAGAAGGTTTTAATCCCGAACACCTGAAAACCTATCTGGCTGATCTCGGCGTCCCTTATTTTTATGAATCTCAGCCCATCGCGGAACAGGCTGAAAGCCAGTTAAAAAATGACTCCTTCTGTTCTTTTTGTTCAAGAATGAAACGCGGCATTATGTACCGCAGCCTGCGCCGTGAAGGTTATAATGTACTGGCGCTAGGACAACATCTGGATGATCTGGCCGAAAGTTTTCTGATGTCGGCTTTTCGCGGCGGCCAGTTACGCACCATGAAAGCCCATTATCAAAACCGCGATGGTGACATTCGCATTATCCGGCCCATGATCTATGTGCGTGAACGCCAGACCCGCGCTTTTGCCGAGGAGGTGCAGTTGCCGATTATTCCTGACAGTTGCCCGGCCTGTTTCGGCATGCCCACCGAACGCGAGCACATAAAGCAGTTGCTTGCATCAGAAGAGCAACACAATAAAACTTTATTCAAAAGTCTGCTTACCGCGATGACGCCCTTACTGTCAAAAACAGATGCCGAATAAATGATTCTGGCTGTAATAAAAATCATGGCGCGCCTGCCGCTACCGTTAATTCATTTTATCGCCTGGCCGCTGGGTATGCTGCTTGTTCTTATCCCAAACAAACAGCGTCATTGCGCACGCATCAATGTCCGTATTTGCCTGCCGCAATACAGCTTCTGGCGGCGACAATATATCTGGATGCGCAGTTTGATTGAAATTGTAAAAACTTTTCTGGAAACGCCACGCCTGTGGATGTCGGATCCGGACAGCGTATTACAACTGGTGCGCAAAGTTGATGGACTGGATGCAATAGAGCAGGCGATAAAAATGGGCAAGGGAGTAATTCTTATCGCTCCGCATCTGGGAAACTGGGAGATGATCGGGCTGTTTTTAACCCCTCAACTGCCTATGGTAATGATGTATCGGCCACAAAAAAATAAAGAACTCGACGATATTATTCGCAACGGGCGCAGACGTTTTGGTGGTGAATTAGTCCCCTCAACGCGTAAGGGGCTGGCCATACTACTCAAAAGCCTGCACGAAAATAAAACCATCGGTATTCTGCCGGATCAAAATCCCGGCGCCGGTACAGGCGTTTTCGTTCCCTTTTTCGGCATCCCTGCCAACACGCCTGTTTTCGCCACCCGCCTCGCCAGCCGTACAGGCGCAGCCGCTTTCATCGTTACCGCCGAACGCCTGCGCTTTGGCCAAGGCTATCACCTGAAGATCTCTCCGACCAGTGAATGTCTCTATGATCAAGATGTGGAAATCGGCGCGGCCTGCATGAACCGCGATATGGAAAAAATCATTCTGCAACGACCTGAGCAATACTGGTGGGGCTATAACCGTTTTCGCCATCGACCTGAAGGTGAGGCTGATATTTATTGAGCCCCCCTGGCGGGGCTACAGATCATAATCAATAATTAACGGCGCATGGTCAGAAAACCATTTATCTTTATAAACAAAGGCCGCCTTCACTTTATCTTTCAGGCCCGGGGTAATGATCTGATAATCGATACGCCAACCGACATTGTTGGCGCGCGCATTACCGCGATTCGACCACCATGTATATTGCCCCGCCTCCTTGTTTACTTCGCGGAAGGCATCGACAAACCCCACCTCATCGAATAGCACATCCAGCCAGGCGCGTTCTTCCGGCGTGCAACCGGAATTTTTCTGATTGCTTTTCCAGTTTTTAATATCGATTTCCTTGTGCACAATATTGAAATCACCACAGATGATAAATTCACGTCGCTGGCGACGCATGGCTTTAAGATCCTCAAGAAAGTCATCCATAAATTTCAATTTATTCGCCTGACGTTCTTCACTGGACGAACCGGAAGGCAGGTACAGTGAGGCGATACTTAGTTTCCCCAGATCGATCTGGATATAACGACCCTCGGTATCCGCATGTTCCCAGCCCAGCCCGGTGGTAATCGCATCGGGCTCCCGGCGGGAATAAATCGCCACGCCACTATAGCCCTTTTTCTCGGCATCGAAGTAATAACAATGATAACCCTCGGGATAAAACACGCGGTCTTCAAGTTGATGTTCCTGCGCCTTGGTTTCCTGAATGCAGACCACATCGGCATTCTGTTCCTGCAACCAGTCGAAGAAACCTTTTTTAGCGGCGGCGCGAATGCCATTGACGTTGGCGGTAATAACTCGCATGACTATTTTCCAGAATTTTTAAAAGGTGTATCATACCCGCAGAAAAACAATCCTGTCTCCCCAATCCTGAAAATACTGGCCCAGCATGCATCAATATCAAAAAGAATTTATCGAATTTGCCCTGTCACTGAATGTTCTGCGCTTTGGTGAGTTCACCCTGAAATCTGGGCGCACCAGTCCTTATTTTTTCAATGCCGGCCTTTTCAATTCCGGCCGCTCACTGGCGCGGCTGGGCCAGTTTTACGCCGAGGCCATTATCGCCAGCGAACTTGATTATGATGTCATGTTCGGTCCGGCCTACAAGGGCATTCCACTGGCGGCCATCACCACCGTCGCCCTGGCCGAACATCATGATCAGGATGTCGCCTACTGTTTCAACCGCAAGGAAGCCAAGGATCACGGCGAAGGCGGCAATATCGTCGGTGCGCCACTGGCCGGCAGGGTGCTGATCATTGACGATGTAATTACCGCCGGCACCGCCATTCGTGAATCCATGCAGATCATTGATCAGGCCGGCGCCACTCCCGCCGGTGTGATCATCGCTCTGGATCGACAGGAAAAAGGCACGGGGGAACTATCCGCGATTCAGGAAGTGGAACAGCAATACAATATTCCCGTATTGAGCATCATCAAACTGGAACATCTGATCAGCTATCTAGAGGAAAAACCGGAAATGCAGGACAAGCTGGAAAACGTGCGCGCCTATCGTAAGCAGTATGGAGTTTGAGCTCAGTCTTTCTCCAGTATTATGAAATAATACGCAGAGAAAATTATTTTTACCTGTTGCACAGCTTCTGAATAAACGAAGTTCTATCTACGCTTATGACTATAGAAACATTCATTAAAAACGCTGCGTCTTTGCGCCTCTGCGATTAATAGCCGCCCTCATTGTCACCCGATAATCAGCTTCAGCCCCACCAGCATCGTCACCCATTCGAATACCCGCTTGATTAGCCGGTTGCCTTTAATTATAGAAAGGTGCGCGCCCAGATAGCCGCCCAGCGCTGAGGCCAGTAATAATACCGGCACCCAGTCCCAGCGAATTGCGCCCTGTAAGCCCAGCGTCAACGCGCCGCTGCCATTCCAGAACAGACCGACCAGAATCAGCGTGTGGGCAACAGCGCGTTTATAATCCAGCCCGAACCAGCGCACCAGCCACAAGGTGACAAACAGACCGGTGCCCGAAGTCAGGGATCCATTGAGTACGCCGATACAGAATAATACGCCGCCGCCGATAATACTACCGCGCAAATCGCGGTTAACCGGCTGATAGTCCTGCCCCAATCCCTTGTTGAACCACGAATAAACCCCCAGTCCCAGCGTCAGTACGCCGAGAGCCAGTTGCGCCGGTCTGTCCGGCACCTGCAAAATAACACCGGCGCCGAGCACCACGCCCGGAACTCCCGTTGCCAATAGCAGCAAAACGAAGCGCCTTTCGAGTGTTCCTTCACGAAAATGGCGCAGGGAAGCGCCGATGCCCAATGCAACACTTGCCAGCTTATGGGTGGCAAGTGCTACACTAAAGGGCAGACCCAGGAAAATCAGCGCCGGCAACTGTAACAGGCCCGCGCCACCACCGGCAAAAGCGGAAAAGGCGTTCGCCACCAGAGAGACCACAAAAAGTATCAAGTATTCAAACATCGTATCATTTTAAACTATTTATCCCACTACCGTTTTGCCAGCTAACTTCAAACATTTACCACAAAGAAATATGATCAAAAAAACACGTTCGACATCTACCCAAATTACAATTCTCATCTGCCTGATTCTCGCCAGCATCAATCTCAGCGCGCGGGAAATCAAGTGCTGGCGAAATCATGAAAATATACAGGAATGTGGCAGCTCGGTTCCGCCTGAATTTTCTCAGCAACGTATCGAGGTTATCAATGAACGTGGCGTTGTAATTAAAGTTCTGCCTGCTGCAAAAACAAAGGAAGAACTGCTTGAAATAAAGCGTCAACAAAAAATAGAACGAGAGAGACAGCAACGCATAACCGAGCAGAAACGCAAGGACATGATTCTGCTACAAACCTATACCACCGAACGTGATCTTAAGATCAGCCATGAAGATAAAATGGCGGCAATAAAAAGCATTATTGACATCACCAACAGCAATACCCGCAGTCTGCAGAAAAATCTGGCCAAACTTCAGAAGCGCGCGGCGGATTATGAGCGCAGCGGCCAGACCATGCCTGAAATTCTCGCCGCTGATATGGAAAATCTGATGCGCCAGATAAAGGACAATGATGAGTTTATTGCCAAAAAACAGCAGGCGCTGATTCAGTTAAGCAAGCAATTTGACGCCGATTTAGAACGTTATCGGCTATTGAAACAGGGTAAGGTGAAATACGAATAAGAATGGATCACTAAACAATCAGCAACTGCTGTAACTGCGGCCACTGACTGTCCCACATTTCCACCGGCGAACGTTTAAACCCGCTGCGCACAAACTGGTGAATCCGACCCTCGGCCTGCGCCATCAGCAGGTTGGCCATCGGCCCCACCGGCACCGATGCGCTCAACTCACCGTTCATTTCGCCCTCCCGCAGAACCTGTTTCAACTGGGTTTCCAGACGTTCATAAAACTGGTTCATGCGCAGACGCAGACGTTCGGTTTCCCCGACCAGCGCATCGCCGGCGAGCAGGCGGCTGATGCCGGCATTGCGCGCCGAGAAGCCCAAAATAATCGTCAATATTTTTTCACAACGCGCCTGCATCCCCGATTCTTCCTGCAGGATACGATTGACCAGCCCGAAAACGGACTCTTCAATAAAATCAATCAGGCCCTCAAACATCCGCGCCTTGCTGGGAAAATGCCGGTACAACGCCGCCTCGGAGACACCAACTGCGCGCGCCAGTCCTGCCGTGGTAATGCGCTGACCGGGACTTTTTTCCAGCTCTGCCGCCAACGCCTCCAGGATCTGCTGACGGCGTGAGGGTTTGTCTGTTTTATTTTCCTGAGTCATATATTTATCAGCCCTTGATCAGGGTGCCTACGCCTTCATCGGTCAACACTTCCAGCAACACCGCATGCTCCACCCGCCCATCAATAATCTGCGCGGTTTTCACCCCGGCATGCACCGCATCCAGCGCACAGTTAATTTTCGGCAGCATGCCGCCGTGGATCACACCCTCATCAATCAGTTCTTCAACCTGACGCGCCTTGAGGCCGGTGAGTAATTGGCCTTCGGTGTCCAGCACCCCGGCGGTATTAGTCAACAGAATTAACTTCTCGGCATTCAGGGTGATCGCCAACTTGCCCGCCACCAGATCCGCATTAATGTTGTAGGACTGGCCATCCTCACCAACCCCAATCGGCGCGATCACTGGAATAAAATCACCCTGCACCAGCATATTGATCACGCTGGGATCGATACTCGCGACTTCACCGACATGCCCGATGTCCACAATTTCAGGCGTATTCATTTCCGGCGCCTGATGTTCAAACTGCAATTTACGCGCATGGATCAACTCACCGTCCTTGCCGGTCAGACCGACTGCATGACCGCCCTGCATATTGATCAGATTAACAATTTCCTTGTTTACCAGCCCGCCCAGCACCATCTCAACCACATCCATCGTTTCACAGTCGGTCACGCGCATGCCATCCACAAAGCGACTTTCCTTTCCTATCCGCTCCAGCATGCTGCCGATCTGCGGCCCGCCGCCATGCACCACTACCGGGTTCAGGCCCACCAGTTTCATTAACACCACATCACGCGCGAACCCCTGCTTGAGGGTTTCATCGGTCATCGCATTGCCGCCGTATTTAATCACAATGGTCTTGCCCTGAAAGCGCTGAATATAGGGCAGGGCTTCGGTCAACACCCGGGCGATAGTATGAGCAGACGATTTTTTAATTGGCATTGTCAAACACTGTTATTTTTCGGTTACATCTTAAACGCAAAGACGCAAAGACGCAGAGAACGCAAAGCTTTTTGTTTTTTCTTAGCGCCTCTGCATTAATCATTTATTCATATAGGAAACATTAAAACGGCAGCTTCAGCGAAGGATTGATCGCCAGCATTACCGTCCTGAACTCTTCCTGAATACGTTTCAACGCTTCTTCTGTTTGCGCCTCGAAGCGCAGCACCAGACAGGGGGTGGTATTGGAAGCGCGCACCAATCCCCAGCCGTCTTCGTAATCCGCGCGGATACCATCAATCATGGTCACATTCGCGTTATCAAAGTCGGCCTTGTCCAGCATCGCATCCATAAACTTGAAGTGCTCGCCTTCGGCCATGCTCACATTCAGTTCCGGTGTATTCACGGCATCGGGTAGCGAAGCAAAAATTTCATGCGCCGGACGAGAATCGGCGGCTACTATCTCCAGCAGACGCGCGCCGGAATAAAGCCCGTCATCAAAACCGTACCAGCGTTCCTTGAAGAAAATATGCCCGCTCATTTCTCCCGCCAGCAGCGCGCCGGACTGCTGCATCTTGGCCTTGATCAGAGAATGCCCGGTCTTCCACATCAGCGGCTCACCGCCTTTTTCCCAGATCACTTTGGTTAGATTATTACTGCACTTGATATCATAAATAATTTGCGCGCCATGATTGCGCGACAGCACATCTGCAGCAAACAGCATCATCAGGCGATCCGGCCAGATGATGCCGCCATTGGCGCTCACCACGCCCAGACGATCGCCATCCCCATCGAAGGCCAGTCCCAGATCGGCGTTTTGCGCGCGCACCGTTTCAATCAGGTCGCGCAAGTTTTCCGGTCGGCTCGGATCCGGATGGTGATTGGGGAAATGTCCATCCACTTCGCTGTAGAGTTCGATCACCTCACAGCCCAATGAATTATATAATTTAGGTGCAATCGCACCGGCCACGCCATTGCCGCAATCAATTACGATTTTCAGCTTGCGCTTGAGTTTAACGTCCGTGACGATGCGCTGAATATATTCGTTACTGATGACATGCGTTTTGTATTCACCATTGCCACGGGTGAAATCTTCATTCTGGATGCGTTCGCGCAAAGACTGAATCGCATCCCCGGACAAGGTCTCTCCGCCCAGCACCATTTTAACGCCATTGTATTCAGGTGGATTATGGCTGCCCGTTAACATCACGCCACTACCTTCGGCCATTTCCACGGCGGCGTAATATAATACCGGCGTCGGCACCATACCTACATCCAGCACATTCATCCCGGCAGACTGCAATCCCTTGACCAGGGCGCCGCCAAGTTCCGGTCCCGACAATCGCCCATCACGCGCAAAGGCGATCTTGTCCAGCCCGCGACCAATAGCCTCACTGCCCAGCGCCTTGCCAATTAGCATCATACTTTGCGCTGTCAGCGTCTTGCCGACAATGCCGCGAATATCATAGGCCTTGAAAACAGAGGCGAAGGCCTGTTCGGGACTCTTGATCGGCGCCTTGCCCGCTGCTTGTAGATCACTGTCCGAACGATCCGCCTGCGCCGGTTGCCGCATTTGCTGCTGACTCATGCTCTGCTTGAATTCAGCATCATTATCCAGTTCCTGAACTTCCATAACCCCGGTATCCATGAATACGCGATCCATACTGCGAGACATGCTGATATCACTAATGCTAATAGCATCGGGATCATCATCCCGCTCCCGATCCAGCGTGCCACCCTGCATCAGGCTGTCGAAACGTCCGGCGGCCGCCTTGAACTCTTTCATATTCAGACTGTATTCATGACGTTTAACGCCACGCAAAAAATTAGCCTCCATCTGCATAAAACTTTCAAGGTCCGCCTGTATCGCCCGGCTTAACGCGCCTTTTAGCAGGAATAACAGCATCGCGCTTAACAGCGTTGCCACCAATACAATAACCAGCAGGTTCATATTAAATAGTGATGGCGCCGCCACCGGCGTCCATACACTTATGCGCCAGCGCGTGCCAGATACTTCAGAAGATGCCGGCATACCCGTATTTTTTGCATTCACATCACCGGCGCGACCAATAAGCAACGCTGGCTTGCCCGCCACCGGCTGAGTCAGTTCCATGTAACCTTTCACACCTTCGGACTGCAACCACTTGTTAATCAGCTTCACATCCAGCGCCAGCTGGATATGACCGACAACTTTATCGCCCGTCAGTGATAATACCGGTTGCAGAATATCGATATGTTGTTGAGCCGTGCCAAAAACATGAATTTCAACCGGGGGACTCTGATGGTTTTCTTCCGCCTGACGCTGCATATCCAGACAGGCAAAACCCAGATAAGGTTTCTGCCGCTTATCAACCTTAAACACGCCTGTCGGCAACAGGCGTAAACGCAGCGCGCCGGGAAACTGTTTTTTCAGTTGCTCGGCCTTGACCTGTTTCGCGGCATCATCGCCGGAAACAATCAGTTTGCGCACCTGAGGATCTGCCGCGATGCCACGCAGCGCCTGAGCATAATAGGCTACCTTGAAAGCCAGTTTGTGTGCGCTGCGCTCGGCAATGGCGTTAACCACCGCCCCCTGTTGCAGGCGTAATTCTGTCAGGCCGGGATACTGGCTGAAAAAAGTCGCCACCAGAATAATCAGGCTGAAAAACACAAAAGCCAGCAAACTCGCCGTATTTAATCCAAGCGCGTGTTTTCCGACATTTTTTTTGCTTTTACGTGTCCGACGTTTCCGTGCTTTCGCCACTTTTAACTTACTCCCTAAAACAATAAAGTACGCTATAAACTAAATTTCGATTGTATTTTAATGCCTAATTTTCAACCCCGCCCGGTGTGCCCAAAACCACCGGCCGCCCGCGCACTGGTATTAAAATCTTCAACAATATCAAACTCGGCCTGCAACACTGGAACCAGAACCAGTTGCGCAATACGCTCGCCAACTTCGATGGTGAAAGCGGCGTTACCGCGATTCCAGCAGGAGACAAATAACTGCCCCTGATAGTCTGAATCAATTAAGCCTACGAGGTTGCCCAGCACAATGCCATGTTTATGTCCCAGCCCAGAACGAGGCAAAATCATCGCCGCAAGCCCGGGGTTATCAATATGAATCGCCATGCCTGTCGGGATCAGCTGGGTTTGCCCCGGCTCAATACACAAGGGGCGATCCAGACAGGCGCGCAAATCCAGTCCGGCGGATCCTTCCGTCGCATATTCAGGCATCGGGATTTCTTTTCCCAGTCGCGAGTCCAGAATTTTAAGTTTGATCTTATTCATACGCTTATCCCCAGAAATATATCGGCCAGCCGCCGGAAAAAATTATCTTAACCGTATCTAACCGGGGTCAGAGTAAAAGTGTTTCTAATTATTCCTTGCTTAGAAAATGAATATTAGAAACACTTTTATTCTGACCCCCATTAAAGTGCTGCGCAACAACCTCGACAAGCCGGCGCGCCAGTTTGGCTTTTGAAGCCTGTTCCAGCGCCAAATCGCCGCCACGCCAGAACAGGTGCAGCGCATTCTCGTCACTGCCAAAAGCGCCGCCCGTCGCCTCGGCCGCCGGCCCCACCCAGTTGGCGGCAACCAGTTCAATGCCTTTTTTATGCAGCTTCTGCTGCGCATAATCCGCCAGATCTTGCGTCTCGGCCGCGAAGCCGACACAGAACAGGCGTGGAAATTTCTTTTTAACGCTGGCAAGAATATCAGGATTCGGCAGCATCTTCAGGCTCAGCTCGCGATCCTCTTTTTTCAGTTTTTCACTCCACGCCTCTGCCGGCCGATAGTCGGCCACCGCCGCCGTAGAAATAAAAATATCCGCTGTCTTCGCCTGCTGCAGGATCACATCATGCATTTCCATGGCGCTGATCACATCGATACGCTCGACCCGATCCGGGCTGGCCAGACTCACCGGCCCGGCCACCAGAATCACTTTCGCCCCGGCCTCCTGCGCCGCCGCAGCAATGCTAAAGCCCATTTTTCCGGAACTGTGATTGCTCAAATAGCGCACTGGATCGATGGCTTCGCGGGTTGGACCGGCGCTGACCAACACTGTCCTGCCGCTGAGACTGCCGGGCGCAAACAATTGCGCCAGTTGCGCAATAATGGCTTCAGGCGCCAGCAAACGCCCGGCGCCCACGTCTCCACAAGCCTGTTCGCCTTCATCCGGCCCCAGCAGCAAAACACTACGGCGACTCAGTAAACGCACATTTTCCTGCGTCGCCTCATTCGCCCACATTTGTGCATTCATCGCCGGCGCCACCGCCAGCGGCACCTTGCCACCCGCCAGACACACGGCCGCCAGCAGATCATCGGCCCGCCCCCGGGTCAAACGGGCAATAAAATCCGCGCTGGCCGGGGCAATCAGAATAACATCCGCCCAGCGCGCCAGTTCGATATGGCCCATGCCGGCCTCGGCATCGGTATCCAGCAAGTGCAAATGCACCGGATTTCCTGAAAGCGCCTGAAAGGTCATCGGCGTGACAAATTCCGTGGCGCCACGGGTCATCACCACCCGCACTTCCGCTCCGGCCTCGCGCAAACGGCGCACTAGATCGGCCGCTTTATAAGCCGCAATGCTTCCGGTTACTCCGAGCAGAATACGTTTGTTAGTAAGGACTTGCATAGCTCGCAGAGTTTAGCAGAATCGATCCGCTAAATGCGAAACTAAATAGCTGTTCCAAATACCTGTACACCTATGGAACAACGGTGGAATTGTAGGTACGGCTTCAGCCGTACAGGTACGATTGAAATCGTACCTACAACAGGCTCCGGTAATACATAGCGTACTGGAATTAGGAACAGCTATTTAGAATGAACTATCCGCAGAAACGGGAATAAAAAAAGGGGAGACGTCCGCCGCCCTGCTCAGAGTGGCGGGACAGGCGGAAAATCAGTCAGACAATTTCAGGCGTTGATATTACGTGTTTTCAGGCGTACTAAACCAATTAATCCAATCGACATAAGCATCAACGTTGCAGGCTCCGGCACATTGTGGGTGTCCTCGGCATCAATATACAGGCGGGATGAAGTCAACTCCAAACTATCAGCAATGGTGTGCATGTGGTTATAGGAATGGGTGTCATAACGATAATGAGTATCGTAATAGCTGTCGGTATGGAACCAGTGACGCCGTGTATGGCGCACACTATAAGGATGAGAAACCGTATAGCTATGTTGATCTACATATTGGTAAACCTCATTAGCTCTAACCGATACATTTAGCATTCCGTCGAGAAGATACTCGTATGTGCCGGTAATGCCCAGCAGGTTAAACTGGGTTGTGCCTGAACCGGGAGTCAGATTCCCCAGAAACAGATCACCTTCGATGCGCACAGGATCAGGGTTGGCATCGACGCCCTGAGCGGTAATCGAAAGACTGGCGCTGTTAATCACGCTATCGGCATTGAGGCCATAACCACTGAAATCAAAGACCCAGGAAACAGTCTGCCCGTTATTAACGGTCGAATTACTCCAGTCGTCATAGGTCAAATCGATGATCGTGGCATTGGCCGAACTCAGTATGGCGCACAGCCCCAGAGCAAGAAGTGTGTTTTTGCAAAACATGCGTTTTTATCTCCCAATGATTTTATTTTTTGATCTACTGCTCATTTGCCCGAATACTGAAAATCAGCCCCGGAAAACAAAATTATGCCAACTTCATCACAAATTTTAGTCTTATTTTTCAAACCGACCTATATGCCAATGGTCATAAGGCGGCCTCCTCACCTGCGCGCCAAAACTTGACCTCACCGCATAAACCGGTGATCCTGCAACCATATCGACACTGACAGGGAGGTCATAGCATGCCGATTACCGACTGGCCGATACAGGAACGGCCCCGCGAGAAACTGCTTCATCAGGGCGCCGCTGCGCTCTCCGACGCTGAACTGCTGGCGATCTTTCTGCGCACTGGCCTTCCCGGTAAAACGGCCGTGGATCTGGCGCGGGATTTATTACAGGAATTCACCGGCCTGCGCGGCCTGCTCACTGCATCCCGGGATCAATTCTGCCGTCAGGCCGGGCTCGGCCCGGCCAAATACGCCCAGCTTCAGGCCGTACTGGAAATGGGCAAGCGCCATTTACACGCCACCCTGATTCGGGACGAGGCGCTGACCGATCCAGCTGCGACCCGCCATTACCTCAGCGCGCGCCTGCGCGATCACGCCTTTGAGGTCTTCGCCTGTCTGTTTCTGGACAATCGCCACCGGGTCATTCATTTCGGGGAATTGTTCCGGGGCACCATCAACGGCGCCTCGGTGCATCCGCGCGAGGTGGTGCGCCAAACCCTGGAGCACAATGCCGCCGCCGTGATTTTCGCCCACAACCACCCCTCCGGCGTGGCCGAACCCAGCGAGGCGGATCGGCAACTGACCCGCCGCCTGCAATCGGCGCTGGAGCTCATCGATGTGCGGGTGCTGGATCATATTGTTATTGGCGATGGGGAGTGTGTCGCTTTTTCCGAGCGGGGCTGGATTTAAACGGGATCGCGCTTGTATCTCGGCGTCCAATTCCGTAGAATGCGCGGTCTTTGACGCGGGTCCCGGGTTGCGGGCGCCGGTCGTTTATGAAAATTTTTGGAGAATGAGTCATGTCACGAGTTTGTCAAGTTACCGGCAAGCGCCCAATGAGCGGAAATAATGTTTCCCACGCGCACAATAAAACCCGCCGCCGTTTTCTGCCGAATCTGCACAGCCACCGTTTCTGGGTTGAGTCTGAACAGCGTTTCGTGCGTCTGCGTCTGAGTTCCAAGGGCATGCGCATTATTGACAAGAAAGGCATCGACGCCGTCCTCGCCGACATGCGTCGTCGTGGCGAGAAGGTTTAAGGAGAAGGATCATGGCGACAGATAAAATCAAACTGGTGTCCAGCGCGAATACCGGACACTTCTACACCACCTGCAAAAATAAACGCAACATGCCTGAAAAAATGGAGATCAAAAAATACGATCCCGTGGTTCGCAAGCATGTGATGTATAAGGAAGCCAAGATTAAATAAATCCGGCTCCCGACTCATTCAATAAAAAAACCCGCTCACCTGGCGGGTTTTTTTGTGTCCGGGCGGGTAGAGTGTGTTGATCGCAGAGGACGCAGAGACACAGAAATTTATTTTTTAGAATCTGAAGCCCTTCGTTTTCGCGCCCTGCAAATAACACCCTTCGACTTCGCTCAGGGCGAACGGAATTAATCACAAAAAAACTCTGCGTCTCCGCGCCTCTGCGTCCTCTGCGATCATCCACACCCTTCAAATTCAGCTCACACTCAACATCAGATTTCCCAGCGCATCCACTTCGCAATCCCAGCCCGGCGCGACATAGGTGGTGGAGACGGTTTCAGTGATCAGCAGGGGGCCGGACAATCGCTGGCCAACGGCCAATGATGTCCGCGCATATACGGGCGCGGGTGAGTCGATGCCGACCATCTCAACCTGCGTCTGTGCTTCGCCCGGCTGCTGCGCCGGCGGCGCATCCAGCGGCAATGCCGCTGCGGGACTCTGCAGGGCGACGCGAATATTCACCAGTTCTACAGCCAGATCCAGCTGATGACCATAACGACGCGCGTGCAACTGATGAAACGCCTGCGCCGTTGTCGTCGCATCCACCCAGGGAAGGTTAAGAGTGTAAGACTGCCCCCGGTAACGTAAATCCAGACTGTACCGAACCTCAATCGATTCGGCCTCCACGCCTTCGGCCAGCAGCTCGGCGCGCCCCTGTTCAGCCAGTCGCTCGAATTCATTTTCCAAACATCGCACATCCGTCCCGGCCAGCAGGCCGATGCGCGTCTGTGACAATCGCCGTTCACGCGGAGCAACCAGCATGCCCAGCGCGGAAAGCACCCCCGCATGCACCGGCGCCAGCGCACGCGACATGCCCAGCGCCTCGGCCAGTGCGCAAACATGCAGGCCGCCGGCGCCGCCAAATGACACCAGCGTCAGCCCCCGAGGATCAACCCCGCGCTGCACCGACATCACCC
>WFVC01000132.1 GCA_015491815.1 Gammaproteobacteria bacterium
ATTCTGTATGCATCCAGTTTCCAATATAATACATGGTTTCATATCAGCATTCAGGAAGATTCCGGCATTGGAAATCAGACTCTCGGATCGCGTTCAACGCATCAAGCCCTCCCCCACCCTGGCCATCACCGCCCATGCGAATGCCCTTAAGGCGGAAGGTAAAAATATTATCGGCCTGGGCGCCGGTGAACCGGATTTTGACACGCCGGAACATATCAAGCAGGCCGCCGTGCAGGCGCTGGATGCAGGCTTCACCAAATACACCGCCGTGGACGGCACGCCCGGACTGAAACAGGCGATTATCGACAAATTCAAACGCGATAACGGGCTGGAATACCGCCCCGAACAGGTGCTGGTTTCCTGCGGCGGCAAACAGAGTTTCTACAATCTGGCGCAGGCGCTGCTGAATCCGGGGGATGAGGTCATCATTCCCGCGCCCTACTGGGTGTCCTATCCGGACATGGTGCTGCTGGCTGATGGCAAACCGGTGATCATCGGCGCCGGCATCGAACAGAATTTTCGCATCACGCCCGAACAGCTCGAAGCCGCGATCACCCCGCGCACCCGCCTGTTCGTGATCAACAGCCCCTCGAATCCGACCGGCATGGCCTATACCCGCGCCGAACTGGGCGCATTGGCCGAGGTGTTATTGCGTCATCCCCATGTGCTGATCGCCACCGATGACATGTACGAACACATCCTCTGGGCGGAGGAAGCGTTTTGCAATATTCTCAATGCCTGCCCGCAACTCCATGATCGCTGCATGGTGCTCAACGGCGTCTCCAAGGCCTATTCCATGACCGGCTGGCGCATCGGCTATGCGGCCGGGCCGGCCCCTCTGGTCAGGGCAATGAAAAAAGTCCAGTCACAAAGCACCTCAAATCCCACTTCTATTTCACAGGTTGCCGCCCAGGCGGCGCTGGAAGGGGATCAATCCTGTGTGGCGGACATGCTCGGAGCATTCAAAAAACGCCATGATCATGTGGTCAAACGTCTGAACAAAATCGCGGGGATCAGCTGCCTCCCGGCTCAGGGCACCTTCTACGCTTTTGCGGAAATTAGTGGCCTAATTAAGCGGCTGTCACTTGCCGATGACGTTGAGCTTGCCGACTATCTGCTGGAACAGGCTGGCGTGGCGCTGGTGCCCGGTTCCGCCTTTGGCAGCCCCGGTTATATGCGTCTGTCGTTCGCCACCAGCATGGAAAAGCTGGATGATGCGCTGGACAGGCTGGAAAAAATCTAGCAAACCCCGCATTTGACCTTAACTTTCACGGGTTATTTTTATATAGTCTGACTACCTTCAAAAATAAATCTGTGGAGAAACTGACATGGACGTCAAATTCACCCCGGCCAGCGCCATTGCGCATGGCTATCCGCTCGCATCCTGTTCTACCAGAATCCGTCAAAGCCGGTCTAATTCCAGAGGCCTCAGCCTGATGGATGTCCTGGCAACGCTGGCTATCGCGTCGATTGTATTTGGAACGGGCATCCCCGGCTTTCAGGCCTATCTGGCCAACAGCCGGCTGGTCAGCAGCGCCAACCTGCTCTCCCGAAGTCTGGCATTAGCCCGCAGTGAGGCGGTTCAGCGGGAATCACATGTTGTTATCTGCAAAAGTCAGGATCAGCAAACCTGCACTCCGGCCGGCAGTTGGCGACAGGGCTGGATTATCTTTGAAGATCGCCAGCCCGATCGGCAACGCGATGAAAACGAGGCGCTTATTTTCGCCAAATCCGAGTTGCCCCGCGCCGTTGATCTGAACTATCGCGCCTTTCGTTCCTCAAATTTTATTGCCTTTCGCGCAACCGGCATTACCAAAACCAATGGCACCTTTACCCTCTGCTACAACGCAGACGAAAACAGCGCTCGGGCGCTGATTCTCTCCAAAACCGGTCGCGTCCGCATGAGTCGAACCCGTGCAAACGGTCAGCCGCTAAGCTGTCCGGAACAGGAGTAAAATTAGCAGAAAAAAGCAAGTTTATTCCGAGCCGCTATTGACCCGGGAGCAGCGCATCAGTAAAATTCGCGCCTATTCCCCTGTAGCTCAGTTGGTAGAGCAAATGACTGTTAATCATTGGGTCCCTGGTTCGAGCCCGGGCAGGGGAGCCAGAACAAAAAAGCCCGCAAATGCGGGCTTTTTTATTGCAGTTAAGCTTATATCCTCACTCAACTTTGTTTAGTACAGGCCAGCTCCTTCAGGTATGCCTTGAAATCATCTTTTAGCTCCGGATGTTTCAGAGCAAACTCGACGGTGGCTTCGAGATAGCCCAGCTTACTGCCGCAATCATAGCGTTTGCCGGTGAACTCATACGCCAGCACCCTTTCCAGATCCAGCAATTTGGCAATCGCATCGGTAAGCTGAATTTCACCACCCGCGCCCCGGCCGGTGGTATTGAGCAGCTGCAGAATCCGGGGCGTCAGAATATAGCGCCCCACCACGGCCAAAGTAGAGGGCGCGTCTGAAGGATCGGGTTTCTCGACAATGGTTTCCACCTTGGATACAGCATTTTCGATCGACGTAGCTTTTACAATACCATACTTGTCAGTCTCTTCCGGAAGAACATTTTCCACGCCAACGATACTGCTGCCGTGGCGTTCGAACTGTTCCACCATTTGCGCCAGCGAACTCTTGCCATTCCCATCGATCAAATCATCCGCCAGAATCACGGCAAACGGTTCCTGATCAACGGCAGGCTGGGCACAGAGAACCGCATGCCCCAGACCCAGCGCTTCAGCCTGACGAATAAAAATACAGGATACATGGCTGGGCACGATATTACGCACCAGCTCCAGCAACTTGTCCTTGCCCCGGGCTTCCAGTTCGGTTTCCAGCTCATAGGCCTTGTCAAAATGATCCATAATGGAGTTTTTGTTGCGCCCGGTAATGAAAATGAGCTGATCCATGCCTGCTTCAATCGCTTCTTCTACCGCGTATTGAATCAGAGGCTTATCAACCACCGGCAGCATTTCTTTGGCGTTGGCCTTGGTGGCGGGAAGAAAACGCGTGCCCATACCGGCAACAGGAAAAACGGCTTTTCTAATTTTTTTCATCTAAAACAACCATCTTGATAAATGTAGTAAATAATATAACGGCACCATAAATAAAATCTGAAACCCGGTATATAGTTAATTTGTCAGAGCCATACTTTCATAACGCTGCTATTCTCCCTCACATAAATGCCATCAATATGACGGCTTTATCATTCAGAATAAATTAAGTAGATAAACAAAAGGGCGTCCAACCACAAAGGACGCCCTTTTTATTTTTAGTTATGGCGTCCAACTAATCAGACGATACTCCTTCACGCTTAACGACCAGTAAATTCCGACGATTTTTCTCAATCAATTTCGGCCCGATACCTTTGATATTTTCCAGTTCTTCTATTGAGTTAAACGATCCATGTTTTTCCCGATAGCGGATAATTTCAGCCGCTTTCTTTGCCCCTACTCCGTTAATATTGGCGGCCAGTGTTTGCGCATCCGCTGAGTTAATATCGACCGGCTCCGCCGACAGCTTAAAGCTCAGAACCAGAAACAGGGAAATGAAAACAAATGATAGTTTTTTCATGGCGAGACTCCTTTCTCGTTAATTAAATGTACAGGAAAACGCTAAATACGCGATCCTAATTCCCCTACACTTTCAGCATTACCGTTCGTCCTGAGCCTGTCGAAGGACAGGGCGATTAAGCACACTAGCTACAGTATTTCCACGTCATGGTTCGACAAGCTCACCACGAACGTGGAAATTCATGAGTGATCGGGAATTAGAAACGCTTATTTAGACATCCCGTTATTCCTGTCGACTATTTTGACATGTCCATAGCAACAGTCAACCCAAAATAGTGACACAACACCACTCTCACTTATCCCAGTTCCTTTTCGATCGCTATTAGCGCCGCCATCGGATCAGGCTGCCGGGTAATCGGGCGACCAATAACCAGATAATCCGAACCCGCCGCAACGGCTTCCGCCGGGGTCATAATCCGGGTCTGATCCCCCACGTCCGCCCCGCGAGGACGAATCCCCGGCGTCACCAGTTTGAACGAGGGATCAACAAACTCGCGCAACATCGCTACTTCTAATGGTGAACAAACCACACCATCAATACCCGCCTCCTGCGCCAGTTGCGCCAGTCGTCTGACCTGCGCTTTTGCATCCGCGCCAAGCCCAATCTGCTCAAGTTCCGCCGGCCCCATACTGGTCAGAATGGTCACGGCAATCAGCAATGGCTTATGCTCAGCGTTATCAATCGCCTCCCGCGCCGCCGCCATCATTCGCCCGCCACCCAGGGCATGCACGTTCAACATCCAGACGCCGAGTTCTGCCGCCGCTTTGCAGGCTCTGGCGACGGTATTGGGGATATCATGGAACTTGAGATCCAGAAACACATCAAAACCCTGTTCCACCAGTTCAGAAACAAAGGCCGGACCGGCCGCTGTAAATAATTCTTTACCGACCTTGAGCCGGCAACGGGCGGGATCAAGCCGGGCCACCAGATCTTTCGCCGCCTCGGCATCGGGATAATCAAGCGCAATAATAATTCGTGATTTTGTCATTTTTTTCCTTCCTGTCCCTGAACAGGTTTAACCGTATTCCAGCATTTGCAACCCGGGCACTGCCAGTGCAATGTGCGGCCATTGAAGCCGCAATGTTGGCATTGATAGATGGGCTTGTTTTTTAAAACATCTGTCGTGACCTGTTTGAGAACCAGGAGTTTATCTTTTACTTCGTCATTCACCCGCTCGAGATTCAATTCAATCAGGCGTTCGATTCCAAAAACAGATGGCGTATGTCTCAGAAAATCTGTAACAAATTCTTCCGCCGCTTCATCGCCCTGCGCCTCACGAATTAACACCGCAAGCTCAAGCACCACCGAGATACTGTTATGATCTTTTAACAGTCTTTGCAGGTAGCGATTAAAATCATCGATACGCCTCAAAGCCTGATAGCAACGTCGAATCAATGGCAACGATTCAGAAATAAAGGCGGCATCCTGCTGTTCGACGCGTTGAGCGGCCCGCAGGGCGGATTTTGCATCACCGGCCGTAATTTCAATTTCGGCTTCCAGTAAACTGGCGCGCACACACTGCCGATCTTCACTCAGGGCTTTTCTTAAAAATTTCAGGGCGCGCAGAGGTTCTCCATCTGTTCGAACCTGTTCCGCTAATTCACAGTAAAACTGGGCAATGCTGGCGCTGAGATTTTCTCCGGTGCGCGCTTCATATTTTTTCGCCACCTGAACTGCGCGCTGCCATTCTTTTTCCTGCTGGTAAATATCCAGCAGTAATTTTAATGCCGAATAGTGCCCCTGTTCACTGTCAGCCAGCTCTGATAATAATGTCTCCGCCCGATCCAGTAAGCCTGCGCGCATATAATCCTGCCCCAGCTCAAACAACGCCTGCGTGCGTTCATGTTTTTTCAGGGTAGGTCGGGCAATCAAATTCTGATGTATGCGAATAGCGCGATCAACTTCACCACGTCGGCGAAACAGCCCGCCCAAGGCCAGATGCGTTTCCACCGTATTGCTATCGACATCAAGCATCTGAATGAAGGTATCGATGGCTTTGTCGGGCTGTTCATTCAGGAGATAGTTCATCCCCTTTAAATAATCAGCCGGTATTTCAGAACAACCACGTTCCTTGTTAACAGGCTGACCACGCCGGCCCACCAGCCACCCGGAAAAGGCTGCTACCGGCAAGAGTAATAAAAGTGTTTCCAGCACCATAATTAATTTTTGCCCGACTCAAGGAACATCAGTGCTTGTCCTTAATCGGAATAGAGCGCAGGTTTGTAATTTCTTTTTCCGCCAGTGTAACTGACTTTTTCAACTGCCCCACTTCACGTTTGAGTTTTATAATCAGGCTGGTGCCGGCCAGCACACCTAAAACCGCGCCCGCAAACATGGCCAGCACAAGTATGAGAGACAGGGGAATTTGCCGACTGGAAAAATAATAATTAAACTCAACCGCTTCGGCATTCAGCACGGCAAACGCGATACCGAACACGATCAGCAATAAAAACAACAACAAATAGAATATTCGCAACATTGCATTATCCTCAGGTTCAGATGCAAATATAGATAATTAAACGCTTACTTCCCGCAGAACAGTTTTATTCAGGCTTCAACAAACATTCTATCACGACATAAAAAAGCGGCATGAGGTCGAAACCTTATGCCGCTTTTCTGTTCTCCACGAGTAATGGCTTAATCCTTAATTTCAACCGCCGTCATGCTTTTATTCACCCGTTCCCGCATTTCCTTGCCCGGTTTGAAGTGTGGAACATACTTCGCGCCAAGTGCAACGGAATCGCCGGTTTTTGGATTGCGACCGGTGCGCGGCGGACGATAATGTAATGAGAAGCTTCCAAAACCACGGATTTCAATACGCTCACCATTCGATAGATTAGTGCCCATATGTTCAATCATGGTTTTCACGGCCAGTTCTACGTCCTTGTAGGCCAGCTGGGGCTGTTTTTTTGCCAGAATTTCAATTAACTCTGATTTTGTCATCACCCATCCTTTTCAAAACAACGATTAAAGAATTACCCGTCAGGATTTTCAGATCTGTGAAAGATCTTATTCCCCTGTGTCCATCTGTTCTTTCAGCAAATCGCCAAGCGTAGTGGCGGCAGGCGCGGCCTCACGATTGTAATCGCTAATCGCTTCCTTCTCCTCGTCACTGTCTTTGGCTTTGATTGAAAGATTAATCGTACGGTTTTTACGATCGATACCGACAAACTTGGCTTCGATTTCATCACCGACATTCAACACGGTGCGCGCATCTTCAACCCGTTCCTGTGACAGCTCGGAAGCACGCAGATATCCTTCCACGCCATCTTCGAGTTCAATGACTGCGCCTTTGGCGTCCACTTCGATAATTTTGCCTTTGACGATGCTGCCTTTGGCGTGATCAACCACGAAGTTGGAAACCGGATCTTTTTCCAGCTGTTTGATGCCCAGTGAAATGCGTTCACGTTCAGGATCAACGGACAGTACAACCGCTTCGATTTCGTCGCCCTTCTTGAAGTTGCGCACCGCTTCTTCACCCGGGGTATTCCAGGAAATATCAGAAACATGCACCAGACCGTCGATGCCGCCATCCATGCCGATGAAAATACCGAAGTCGGTAATCGACTTGATGACACCGCTAACCTTGTCATTCTTGTTGTGGGTGGCGCCAAAGTGTTCCCAGGGATTCGCAGCGCACTGCTTCATGCCCAGTGAAATGCGACGACGTTCTTCATCGATATCCAGAACCACGACTTCCACTTCCTGACCCAGCTGCACAACCTTGCTCGGATGAATGTTCTTGTTGGTCCAGTCCATTTCAGATACGTGCACCAGACCTTCAACGCCTTCTTCCAGTTCAACGAAGCAACCGTAATCGGCAATATTGGTGACCTTGCCCAGCAGGCGGGTGTGTTCGGGATAACGGCGTGCGATATCAACCCAGGGATCTTCGCCCATCTGTTTCAGACCCAGTGATACGCGCATGCGCTCGCGATCGAACTTGAGCACCTTGACGTCAATTTCATCGCCGACTTCAACAATTTCACTCGGGTGCTTGACCCGCTTCCAGGCCATATCGGTAATATGCAGCAGACCATCAACACCGCCCAGATCAACGAATGCGCCATAATCGGTCAGGTTCTTGACCACGCCCTTGACGGTGGCGCCTTCTTCCATATTTTCCAGCAGGGTTTCACGTTCGGCGCTGCCTTCGGCTTCAACCACGGCGCGGCGGGAAACAACGACATTATTACGAGGCTGATCCAGTTTGATAACCTTGAATTCCAGCTCTTTGCCTTCAAGGTAGCTGGTATCGCGAACCGGACGCACATCGACCAGTGACCCCGGCAGGAAGGCGCGGATTTCACCGAGTTCGACGGTAAAGCCGCCTTTGACTTTATCGGTAATCATGCCGGTGACGGTCTCGCCTGCTTCAAACGCAGCTTCCAGTTTCTTCCATGTTTCTGCGCGTTTGGCTTTTTCACGTGACAGTCGAGTCTCGCCAAAACCATCTTCAACCGTATCCAGCGCGACTTCAACGATGTCGCCGACATTGACATCAATGTCGCCTGATTCATTGGCAAACTGGCTGATTGGAATCACGCCTTCGGATTTTAATCCGGCGTTAACAATCACGAAGTCATCGTTAATCTGCACAACAGTGCCGGGAATGATGGTGCCGGGACGCATCTGCGTCTTGGCAAGACTTTCTTCAAATAATTCTGCAAAGCTTTCGCTCATTTCTATATCGCCTTAGGTTGTCACTGCCAACCTATGTTACTGCGGTAAAACCGCGGGTTAGTTAAATTAAGCCCACCCTGCCGTTTATTGTATCGGTCAAAGCGAACCCCCATTTACATCTTTTGCACTCAACTGAGTGAGACAAGCACCACCTTACGACAACTGCTGAACAACCCTTTCAACCACCTCATCGATCGTCATCGAGGTGCTGTCCAGTTGCAAGGCATCATCCGCCGGTTTCAGCGGCGCGGCTTTGCGCTGACTGTCACGCGCGTCACGCTCGGCTATTTCTTCCAAAAGACCGGCAAGATTAGCACTGATTCCCTTTTCTATCAACTGTTTATAGCGTCTTTGCGCCCGCTCTTCCACACTCGCGGTTAAAAATATTTTGACCTTTGCCTCGGGGAAAACAACCGTCCCCATATCCCGGCCATCCGCCACCAGCCCCGGCTTCTGGACGAAATCACGCTGGCGTTGCAACAACGCGGCGCGCACTGCAGGCAGCGCCGCAACTTTCGAGGCGGCATTTCCACAGGTTTCGCTGCGGATCGCATCCCCCACAGCCTCGCCTTCCAGCAGGGTCACCGGCTCGACGCCCGATTCCGGCAGTTCAAAGCGCACATCCAGCGAGGCGGCATAATCCGCCAGCGCCTGTTCATCATCCAGAGGAATGTGGTGGCGTTCCGCGCCCAGCGCCACCAGTCGATAGAGCGCGCCACTATCGAGCAAATGCCAGCCCAGTCGCCGCGCCACCCGGGCGCTGACCGTGCCCTTGCCCGAACCACTGGGGCCATCGATAGTCAGAATGGGAATATCGGACATAAAAACCTCTTAATTAACGTTTTAAAATCTAACGCAAAGGCGCAAAGGCGCGAAGAACGCAAAGTTTTTTGTTGAAATAAACCTTCGACAACTCCCGCTGCCAGGGCATGAAATCGTCTCATTGTGTGCCAGAAAGGACTCAAATCAATATGAAGATTCGGCAAAAAGATTTTTTTGATTTTCTTTGCGTCCTCTGCGTCTTCGCGTCTTTGCGTTGGATGTTTTTCACGTTCTGACCTCGATTTCCAGCCCGGCCTGTCGCGCCAGTTCCGCAAACCCGGGGAAGGAGGTATCGACATTGGCGCAATCGTGAATCTCTATCGGCCCACTCGCACGCAGGGCGGCCATGGCGAAGGACATGGCGATACGGTGATCGCCGTGGCTTTGCACCGCGCCGCTGCCGATGGAGCCGGCCTGAATCACCATGCCATCGTCGGTGGGGCGGGCGTCGACGCCCAGAATTTGCAGGCCATCGGCCATCACCTGAATGCGATCGCTTTCCTTGACCCGCAGCTCCCGTGCGCCGGTGAGCACCGTTTCACCCTCGGCGCAGGCGGCGGCGACAAAAATCGCGGGGAATTCATCGATCGCCAGCGGCACCTGTTCTTCAGGAATGCGAATGCCCTTTAACGGCGCGCTGCGCACCCGGATATCCGCCACCGGCTCGCCACCGATCTGCCGTTCGTTGCTCAGTTCAATATCCGCGCCCATGAGCTGCAAAATGGTAATCGCGCCAATCCGGGTCGGGTTGATGCCCACATGTTTAAGGGTAATGTCGGCATTGCCGGCGATGCTCGCCCCCACCATAAAAAATGTCGCCGAAGAAATATCCGCCGGAATATCAAGCCGGGTCGCCGTCAGGCGCCCGCCCCCGTCGAGACAAATTTTATCGCCATCGCGCGTCAGCGGATAACCAAAACCCTGCAACATGCGCTCGGTATGATCCCGGGTCGGCGCGGGTTCCGTCACGCAGGTTCGACCCTTCGCATACAGACCGGCCAGTAACAGGCAGGACTTCACCTGCGCGCTGGCCACCGGCATATCATAGTTGATGCCTTTTAATGCCTGCCCACCCTGAATATGCAGGGGCGGCGTCCCCGCCTCATTGGTTTTGATTTTCGCGCCCATTTCCGCCAGCGGCGTGGTCACCCGGCGCATGGGCCGGCCACTCAATGAGGCATCGCCGGTCAGAGTGCAGTCGAAAGCCTGCGCCGCCATTAAACCACTCAGCAGGCGCATCGAGGTGCCGGAATTCCCCAGATACAGCGGCGCATCCGGCGCTTTAAGCCCCTGCAGCCCCACGCCTTCAATGCGCACCCGGCCCTGATCCGGCCCGCTGATATTGACGCCCATAGCGCGAAAAGCATTTAAGGTCGCCAGATTGTCCTCGCCTTCGAGAAAGCCGCTGACCTCGGTCACGCCGTCGGCCAGCGCCCCGAGCATAATGCTGCGATGGGAAATCGACTTGTCGCCCGGCGCCCGAATTTCGCCCTTAAGCGCGCCACCGGGGTTGACGATGAATGTAGTTGAATTTGTTGATGTCATATTTAAGTCCTGAGATACAAGGTGCAAAGACCCAGCTAACCGCTTACCCTTTCCTCTTTTCCCTTGTATCTTCTACCTTCTATCTTTTTTCTCATACCTGTCTCGCGCCTGCTTGGCGCGCGTAAATATATTCTTTAAATAATCACTGTCACCCTCGCGGGCAGCCGCCGCCAGTTTCTGTAAATCCACACTGAACTGTTCCAGCAGACTTGCCAGCGCATCCCGATTGGCCAGGGCGATATCATGCCACATGGTCGGGTCGCTGGAGGCGATACGGGTGAAATCACGGAAGCCGCCAGCGGCATAATCAAAAATTTCCTCACTGTCATCCCGACGCGCCAGCATCTCCACCAGACTGTAGGCCAGCATGTGGGGCAGATGGCTGGTCGCCGCCAGCACCGCATCGTGATGAGCGATGTCCATTTCCACCACTTGCGCGCCACAGGCCCGCCACATGGCGCGGGTGCGCGCGATCGCATTTTCCGAGGACTGAGCGGTTGGCGTCAGAATCACCCGCCGTCCGGCAAACAGTTCCGCAAAGGACGCCTCTACGCCGCTTTTTTCTGTGCCCGCAATCGGATGACCGGGCACAAAGCCCGCCGGTAATTCTGTAAATACGTTTTTCGCCGCCTCAACCACACTGGCTTTGGCGCTGCCCACATCGGTCAGCACAACCTCGGCTGACAGTGTCGGGGCAATGGCGGCAAAAACAGCCTGCATCGCCCCCAGTGGCACCGCCAGCACCACCATATCCGCACCGACTACCGCTTTGGCCGGATCCTGTTCGATTCTGTCAATGACGCCCAGTTTTACCGCCGTTTCCAGCGAAGCGCGCTGACGCCCGCAGCCCACGATTTCATCCACTGCATTCGCCTTGCGCAGAGCGCGCACAAGCGAACCGCCGATCAGACCAACGCCGATCAGGCACAGACGTTTTATTCGAAAAGGATCATTCACGCTGACAGGATCTTTTTCAGGGCGCCAAGGAAACGCGCATTTTCATCGGCGCGGCCAATGGTAATGCGCAGATATTCAGGCAGGCCGTAGTTGGCCACCGGGCGCACAATCATCGCCGCCCGTAACAGCGCCTCATAAACAGCGGCGGCATCGCCAACTTTGACACAAATAAAATTCGCTACCGAAGGAATATATTCCAGCCCCAGTTCATCAAAGGCGCGAGTCAGCATCTGCATGCCTTCGGCATTGAGTTTTACACTGTGCTGAAGATGCGTCTCATCGCCCAGCGCCGCTTCAGCGGCAACCAGCGCCAGTGAGTTGGTATTAAACGGCTGGCGCACCCGGTTAAGAATGTCCGCCACGTCCGCATGTGAAACACCATAGCCGACGCGCAAACCGGCCAGCCCGTAGGCTTTTGAAAACGTGCGCGTCACCACCAGATTCGGACAGGTATTTATCCAGTCCATAACACTGGTGTAACCGCAGGCTCTGATCGCCGGATCGATCGCATATTCATAATAGGCTTCATCCAGCACCACCAGCACCTGTGGTGGAATGCTTGCCAGAAAATCACGCAGGGCTTTTTCTGTTAGCCATGTACCGGTTGGATTATTCGGATTGGCGATAAAGATCAGGCGGGTTCGATCGCTAACCGCTGCGGCAATGGCGTCCAGATCGTAGCCGTGATTTTTTGCCGGAACCACAACAGCACGCCCGCCCACCGCCTGCGTCACAATCGGATAAACGGCAAAGGCGTGTTCAGAAAAAATCACTTCATCACCCGGCGCGACAAAGGCGCGCGCGAGAAATTCCAGTATGTCGTTGGAACCGTTGCCTAGCGTTAGCTGATCCAGTTCCACAGCGTGTTTTTTAGCCAGCGCTTTTTTCAAAGCAAAGCCGTTGCCATCCGGGTAACGGGATAAATCAGTCAGGTGTTGTTCAATCGCCGCCAGCGCTTTTTCACCCGGCCCCAGTGGATTTTCATTCGAGGCCAGTTTAACCGCATTGCGAATACCGTATTCACGCTCCAGTTCATCCAGCGGTTTGCCCGGCTGATACGGCTGCAATGAACGCACGCCCGCCACGGCCAACGATTTAAAATCAGGTTTAGCCATCATGCCGCTTATTTATCCCGGCCATAAATATCTTCGAAACGAACAATATCATCTTCACCCAGATAACTGCCCGATTGCACTTCGATCATTTCCAGCGGAATCGCGCCCTTGTTTTCCAGCCGATGTTTAATCCCCAGCGGAATATAGGTGGACTCATTTTCCGTCACCAGAAAGACATCATCACCGCGCGTGACCTCAGCCGTGCCCTTGACCACAATCCAGTGTTCGGCGCGATGGTGATGCAGTTGCAAAGATAAACTGGCGCCCGGGTTAACGGTGATTCGCTTCACCTGAAAACGTTCACCACAATCGATACATTCATAGCTGCCCCAGGGGCGATAGACCAGCTGGTGGTTCATGTGCTCGCTGCGTTTTTCTTTTTTCAAACGCTCGAC
The DNA here is from genome assembly GCA_015491815.1 of Gammaproteobacteria bacterium. Lineage (GTDB taxonomy): Bacteria > Pseudomonadota > Gammaproteobacteria > UBA6429 > Thiohalophilaceae > JAADGZ01. The sequence continues at coordinate 13,084 of WFVC01000132.1, forward strand.
CACCTGTTTGACATCCTGTGCATGATCTTTATGCGCGACCAAGACCGCATCCGCTGTTTCAACCACGATGATGTCGTCCAGACCGATACTGGAAATATGGCGTTGATCGCTGAACAACAGTGAGTTATTCGTATTGATAGTATAAACATCGCCCTTGATCACATTGCCGTCGACATTTTTATCACCGACATCCCAGAGCGTCGACCAGACGCCGACGTCCGACCAACCTGCATCCAGCGGGATCACCGCGGCCGGATGCGCAGCTTTATCTGTCTGCCCGCTGATTTTTTCCATGACCGCATAATCAATCGAGTCAGAGGGGCAGGCGGAAAAAACATCTTTATCCACCCGGTAAAAATCACGATCGCTTTCACCTTTGGCAAACGCCTCCTTGCAACTGCTCAACATGGGCTGTTGCAGAGCCTGCATTTCATCCAGCCAGCTTGAGGCTTTCATCATAAACATGCCGCTGTTCCAGAGATAATCACCGGACTCAAGATAGGATTGCGCCGTCGCTGCATCAGGCTTTTCTACAAAGCTATCGATAGACTGTGCGACAGTATCATCTCCCAACGCGGCACCCATGCGGATATAACCATAACCGGTTTGCGCTGAGTCGGGTTTAATACCGAAGGTCACCAGATAGCCCTTACCGGATAACTGCATGCCGTCGTGGATGGCGTCGTGAAAAATCTTTTCTTCCTGAATCACATGATCCGCCGGCATCACCAGCAACACCGTATCAGGATCATCGGCAGCCACCGCCAACGCGGCAAGCGTCAGCGCCGGCGCGGTATTGCGGCCCGTCGGCTCAAGAATAATTTTATCCGCCGGCACATCGATCTGACGCAATTGTTCCGCCACGAAAAAACGGTGTTCTTCGTTGCAGACGACGACGGGATTTAACAACTCGATTTTTTCACTCTCATCCAGTCCATTCAGCCGCGCGGCGGTTTCCTGCAACATGGTTTGTTCCGAGACCAGTTGAATCAACTGCTTGGGGTACATTTCACGGGACAGAGGCCAGAGGCGGGAACCGGTGCCACCGGAGAGAATCACGGGTTGGAGTTTCATTATTCGATTACCTGCCTGATTTATATTTGTCTTCGTTAGTAATAATCTTGTATTAAACGCGGAGAACGCGGAGACGCAGAGGAAGATATCATTACTATTGATTTCATATCAGCTCTGCGCCTTTGCGTCTTTGCGTTCTCTGCGTTAATTATCCGTGTTTATCGACAAAGACTGCTTATTATAAAACAGCCTGGGGATAGGCGCCCAACACCTTTACCATACTGGCGGTTTGTGACAATTCATCCAGCGCCTTTGCCACATTATCATCCTCGGCATGGCCTTCAATATCGATGAAGAATACATAATTCCACATTCCCTGACGAGAGGGGCGGGATTCAATTCGGGTCATGGACAGATCATTTCTAACAATCGGTTCCAGCATGGCGTACAACGCGCCGGGTTTGTTTTCCGCATAAACCAGCAACGAGGTTTTGTCCCGACCACTGGCCGGAGTCGCGCGTTTGCCAATCACCAGAAAACGGGTGGTGTTGTCCGGTTCATCCTCGATATTGGGGCTGACAATTTTCAATCCGTACATTTCCGCCGCAGCTTCACCGGCGATCGCCGCCGCCTCGCTATCCGCCGCCGCCATCTCCGCCGCCAGGGCGTTGCTGCCGACATCCTGCAATAGCATGCCGGGCAAATGCGTATCCAGCCATTTTCGACATTGCGCCAATGACTGCTGATGTGAATAGATCTTTTTTATATCTTCAAGCCGGCCCGAACAATTTTGCAAATGATGATGGATGCGCAATTCCACCTCACCACAAATTTTCAGGGAAGAACGCATGAACTCATCAAGGGTATGCGTGATCACGCCTTCGGTTGAATTTTCCACCGGCACTACGCCATAGGATGCCGCGCCGGATTCAACTTCACGGAACACATCGGCAATGCTGCTCATGGGCCGGGTTTTGACTGAATGACCAAAATGTTTCAACGCCGCCGCCTGAGTGAAGGTGCCTTCCGGTCCGAGGAAGGCGATGTTCATCACCTGTTCCACCGCCAGACAGGCTGACATGATTTCACGGAACAGGCGCGCCATTTCCTCATCGCTCAACGGGCCTTTGTTACGTTCCATGACCTTGCGTAAAACCTGTGCTTCACGTTCGGCGCGATAGAACACCGAATCACCGGATGACTGTTTGGCCTGCGCCACCTGTTCGGCAATGTTGGCGCGTTGGCTGATCAGTTCCTGAATCTGCTCATCCAGCGAATCAATCGTCTCACGCAAATTATTAAGTTTGTCACTCATCATTAATCAATAATCAAACTGCGCGCGCGGATAAGACACCATCAATTTCAGACAATTCATTGATCAACGCCTCATCAACCGGCTTATCAATATCGATCAGGGTATAAGCCAGATCGCCGCGCGACTTGTTAAGCATGTCGATAATGTTCAGACCTCTGTCAGCCAGCGCCGAGGAAATCTGCCCGACCATATTCGGCACATTGCTGTTAACAATCGCCATACGATAGCCTTCGGTGCGCGGCATCGTGACTTCAGGGAAGTTAACCGAATTTTTAACATTGCCGTTTTCAAGATAATCACGCACCTGTTCCGCGACCATGATGGCGCAGTTGTCTTCCGCCTCTTTGGTTGATGCGCCAAGATGCGGCAGGGTGATCACCCGTTCATGATTTTTCAGCAGGTTGCTGGGGAAATCGCAAACATAGGAATAAATCTTACCGGCTTTAATCGCTGCGGATACGGCTTCATCATCAATAATGCCGTTACGCGCAAAATTAAGAATCACCGCGTTGTCACGCATGGTCTTCAGACGCTCGGCATTGATCATATGTTTGGTCGCCTCCACCAGCGGCACATGGAAGGTAACAAAATCCACTTTCGGCAATAACTCATCGATGCTGCCCGCTTTTTCCACCCGTGAAGATAACTGCCAGGCGCCTTCCACAGTAATGCCCGGATCAAAACCGATCACGTTCATGCCCAGATCCAGCGCCGCATTCGCCACGTAGCGGCCAATCGCGCCCAGACCAACCACGCCCAGCGTACGCCCCGGCAGTTCAAAGCCGCCAAAGTTTTTCTTGCCCGCTTCCACCTGTTTGGTAATGGTTTCATCATCCCCTTCAAGTTGACGGGCAAAATCCCAGGCCTGACACAGATTGCGACAGCCTATCAGCATGCCGGCAATCACCAGTTCTTTTACCGCATTGGCATTCGCGCCCGGCGCATTGAATACCGCAATGCCTTTGGCCGACATTTTATCAACCGGAATGTTGTTGACACCGGCGCCCGCACGACCAATCGCTTTCAGGCTCGGCGGCACATCCATGTCATGCATTTTAAAGGAACGCAGTAAAACGCCATCGGGATGCTGGATCTCGGATGCAATTTCATAATCTTCGCGCGGCAAACGTTCCAGACCGGCAACGGAAATATTGTTTAAGGTTAAAATTTTATACATTATTCAAATTCCAAAGTGTTTATATTTTAACGCAAAGGCGCGAAGGCGCAGAGAACGCAAAGAAAATGTTTTATTTTTATTCAAAATAAATAATAACTGACAATCACTTAATCGAACCTTTGCGTCCTTCGCGTCTCTGCGCCTTTGCGTTAGATTTAAATCCCTCAACCGTGACGCTTTTCAAACTCGGCCATAAACGCCACCAACGCATCGACGCCGGCTTCGGGCATGGCATTATAAATACTGGCGCGCATGCCGCCGACTGAACGATGGCCCTTCAATGTCACCAGCCCTTCTTTTTTTGCTTCCTCAAGAAATACGCTGTCCAGATCGGCGTTGGCAAGCGTGAACGGCACGTTCATCCA
>WFVC01000133.1 GCA_015491815.1 Gammaproteobacteria bacterium
GTCAATTTCGGGGCTTCTATTTGTTGCGCTGATAGCGGTCGTCTATAAATTTATGATCGCCGGTACGGTGATCCCGGCCAGCGATGGGCGTGAAGCGCTGCTACTGGAACCCGGGGAACGTGACATGATCCTGTCTGAAATGCGCATATTCCTTGCCAGCGTACAGGCGATAACCGACGGCGTGAGTAACGATGATATGGATAAGGTTGCCGAAGCGGCGCGCTCGGTCGGCGCGGCAGCGCAACAGGAGGTTCCGGCTTCATTAATTGGAAAATTGCCCCTGTCGTTTAAAAAATTGGGGTTTGACACGCACCGACAGTTCGATATGTTGGCGCTGGACGCCGAGCAGTTGGGTGATCGTGAACATAGTCTGAAACAATTATCGAGTCTGATGAACAATTGTGTCGCCTGTCACGCCAGCTATCGCATTGATCCTGCCATGTCAACAAAATAGAAGGCAATTGCGCTTTGTTAACGGCAAAGCTAAACTGCTAAACGATTTAGGGTTATGTTGTATGGTGATTTTACGACGACGTCCTACCTGTACTGAAAAAAATTATGAGAAGAAAACTTGCCCTGATAGTTGATGATTCCCGTTCAGCGAGGCTGGTATTACAGCGCATGCTGGAAAAGTACGGACTTGAGGCGCATACGGTTTCTTCTGCCGAAGAAGCGCTGGATTATCTTGTGCGGCATCGACCTGATGTGATTTTCATGGATCATCTGATGCCGGGCATGGATGGCTTTGAAGCGATTACGCATATCAAGAAAAATCTGGAAACGGCGACCATCCCTATTATTATGTTCACTTCACAAAGTGGTGAACTGTATCTCAGTCAGGCGCGAGCTTTGGGAGCGGTGGATATTCTGCCCAAAGCAACCGCATCAACAGAACTGCATGAGGCCTTACGACGTCTGAGTTTATTACCAAAAGCAACAGAGTCGCAGGTAGATAAAAGTAATACTGTTAAAGGCCATACAAAAAAGAATGTAACCCAGTCTATTCGAAAATTCACCAACGATTTATTACGCCCGCATAAAGTTGATGAAAAGGATAAAGTGCTCACAGAATTACGGGGAATACGACGCTATCTGGCCGACCAGTCTGATGTGATTGATCAGAACATTCAGGCTTCACTTCGTTTGTACAGTGATAAGCTGAACAAATCATTTACCGAAAAACTGGATGAGAAAATTCAGACGCTCATTAATTCACAGCCGCAACCGGAAAAGCGTTCAGAGTGGCCATTGTTGCTTTTGATTGTACTGCTGTTTATTTCTCTCTTCTGGAATTACAGCTTGCAGAAAAAAGTAAGCGAGCTCGCATCAAGCAGGATAGAGCCGACGATAAATGAACAAAGTGTTAAATCCATGCTGGACACGCTGGTTCGTCAGAAGAATACTGAGGCTGAGTCGGATTTACCCACACAGAAACATAATTGGCGGTTGGCGGAATGGGCCATCAATCAGGATTTTATGTTTCCCTATAATGAATTGGCGTTAGGCGCACAACGCCTTGGTCGGATACGACAGTTTTTAAAAATGGCCGAAGCAGCCGGTTTTAAGGGACGAATAATTTTACAAACACATATTGGAAAATTTTGTCTGACAGGGAGTGTTGAAGACAATTATCAACTTGCCAAGGCGGATCTGCCTATGGATCGTTGTGATGAAATTATGAATCCTGCGCAAAGCTCGGATCTTGTTAGTATGCAACAGTCCGTTGAATTTGCTAATTTTCTGGCTACAGCGGCAACGGATTATCCTGATATAAAACTGGAGCTCAAAAACCTGTCTCGTGATCAGGCTTTATTTGAGTATCCGTCACGCACCGGAAATATCACTGCGGGACAATGGAATCGGATTGCACAATTAAACAATCGCGTTACCGTAAAATTGATTGCCGAATAAAATAATTCGAGGTTCCTTCCTGATGAAGAAATCTCATATTATTTAGGGAACCTCTGATTAATTCCGCCGTTCGTGGTGAAGTCCTGAGCCTGACGAAGGGTCGAACCATGAACGTTAAGCATTGTAAAATCATAATGTTATATGGTTCACCCTTCGACAAGCTCAGGGTGAACGGAATTAATCAGAGGTCCTTAGTTATACCTTAAAGTAATCTTTATACCATTCCACAAATTTGGCGATGCCTTCTTCGACCGAGGTATCCGGTTTGTAGCCAACGTCACGAATCAAGTCTTCAACATTGGCGTAAGTCGCCGGAACATCCCCGTTTTGCAAGGGCAGCATATTCATTTCAGCTTTTTTGCCCAGACAGTCTTCCAGAACTTTGATGTAGTGCATTAATTCTACCGGCTGGTTATTGCCGATGTTGTAAAGCTGGAAAGGCGCATTACTGGTGGCCGAGTCGGGCGCATCACTGTTCCATTCCGGATTGGGTTCAGGAATGCGATCCAGCACCCGCACCACGCCTTCAACAATGTCATAAATATAAGTAAAGTCGCGGCGATGCTTGCCGTAGTTAAATACGTCAATGGGTTTACCGGCAAGAATATTTTTGGTGAACATGAACAGAGCCATGTCGGGACGACCCCAGGGGCCATAAACGGTAAAGAAACGCAGGCCGGTTGTTGGCAGACGGAACAAATGACTATAAGTATGCGCCATGAGTTCATTTGATTTTTTACTCGCGGCATACAGGCTGACCGGGTGATCAACATTATCATGCACCGAGAAAGGCATGCTTGTATTGGAACCATAAACGGAACTGCTGGAAGCGTAGACCAGATGTTTGACATCATGATGGCGACAGCCTTCCAGAATATTAACGAAACCGACAATATTGGTGTCCACATAGGCGTGTGGATTTTCCAGTGAGTAACGCACGCCGGCCTGCGCGGCCAGGTTCACTACGCGATCGGGCGTATGTTTGGCAAAGGTCTCAGCAACGGCTTCACGATCTTCCAGGTTGATGCGCACATCGGTAAAATCATCGTAAGCTTTAACGCGTTCGAGGCGGGCTTTTTTCAGGTTAACGTCATAATAATCATTGAGGTTATCGATGCCGACAACTTCATCGCCACGTTCCAGTAATTGCATGGCCAGTGCTGAGCCAATGAAACCGGCTGTGCCAGTAATCAAAACTTTCATAATCGCTCTTCCGTATAAGTGTAAATGTTAGAGTTAAAATTTAGGGAACCTCTGATTAATTCCGTTCGCCCTGAGCTTGTCGAAGGGTAAACCATATAACATTATGATTTTACAATGCTTAGCGTTCATGATTCGACAGGCTCACCATGAACGGCGGAATTAATCAGAGTTTCCTTAGAGTCGGCCATCAACCTGATCTTTCGGCAAGGCATATTTTACATCGTAGAGAACATTATCGGCTTTACCGAACCGGCGTATTTTATCCACGCCCATTTCAACAAATTGATGATGGCCCACCGCAAGAATAATAGCGTCATAGATGCCTGCTTTGGGTTCGGGAATGACATCCAGCCCATATTCATGTTTGGCTTCAGCCGCATCCACCCAGGGATCATAGACATCGACATTGGCATGATAGGCTTCGAATTCACTGATGATGTCGACCACGCGCGTATTGCGTAAATCGGGGCAGTTTTCTTTAAAGGTCAGCCCCATGATCAGGATGCGTGAATCCACCACATGAATACGGCGCTGGGTCATAAGCTTGACGATGCTTTCGGCGACATAGGCGCCCATGCTGTCATTGATGCGTCGACCGGCAAGAATGATTTCCGGGTTATAGCCAATTTCCTGCGCCTTGTGAGTCAGATAATAGGGATCGACGCTGATGCAGTGGCCACCGACCAGACCGGGACGGAAAGGCAGAAAATTCCACTTTGTGCCGGCCGCTTCCAGCACTTCCTCGGTGTCGATGCCGAGTTTATTAAAAATCAACGCCAGTTCATTAATCAGGGCAATGTTCAAATCGCGTTGTGTATTTTCAATCACCTTGGCGGCTTCCGCCACGCGAATGCTGCTGGCCTTGTGAGTGCCGGCGGTGATAATCGATTGATAAATCTCATCGACAAAATCGGCAATCTGCGCATTGGAGCCCGCCGTGACTTTTTTAATCGTGGTCACGCGATGTTCCTTGTCGCCGGGGTTGATGCGTTCCGGGCTGTAGCCGAGGAAGAAATCCCGGTTATAGGTCAGCCCCGAAATCTCTTCCATAATCGGGACACAGACTTCTTCAGAGGCGCCGGGATAAACGGTGGATTCAAAAATAACCACGTCGTTCTTTTTCAGAATACCGCCGAGCATGCGACTGGCGCCTTCCAGCGGGCTGAGATCCGGACGCCGGTGCTGATCGATTGGCGTTGGCACGGTCACGATAAAGACATTGCAGTCTTTGATTTCATCGGTGTTATCACTGTAACTGAGCTTGTCTGCCTGTTTCAGCAGTTCCGGCTCGACTTCCAGCGTACTGTCCTTGCCGGACTTTAATTCCGCGACGCGATCACTGTTGATGTCAAAACCAACGCAATTGAATTTTTTCCCGAATTCCACTGCCAGTGGCAGGCCGACATAGCCCAGACCGATAATCGCGATGCGCGCGTTTGCAAGTTCAAACATGTGGTGTGTTCCCTTAGAAAGACATTATTGTTGTGCAAGCCGGTGATTATATATCAGATCCCGCCTATTAGTATAAGACGATAGTGTTAGCGACGGTTGAAAACGCGGCTGAATCGGGGCATAAACGGTTTATATCCTCAACCAGGTGGTATTTGAGCCGGTGAATTCGAGCGAATTTGACGCCATTCACACATTTACCCGGCCTCCGGTTGCAGCCGATCCAGTAGCCGGTTGGCGGCATTGAGGCGGGTTTGCATATCGGGAAGCTCGCGGATTATACGCAGCTTGTCGCTGCCATCGAGTTTGTAGCGATCCGGTTGCCCCTGGATCAATTTGATAATGGTCATGGGATCGATATCGGGCTGCTCGACGAACAGGATACGCCCGCCGGACTCGCCGAGATCGATTTTTTTGATCCCGAGACGGGTGGCGCGAAGTTTAAGTTCGGTGATGCTGAACAGATTTTTTAGCGCCTCCGGCAGCAGGCCGAAACGATCGATCATCTCTACCTGTAATTCACGCAGGGCGTCTTTATCGGCGGCATTGGCGATGCGCTTGTAGATGATCAGACGTTCGTGGATGTCCGGCAGGTAATCTTCCGGAATCAGCGCGGGCGCATGTAAATCAATTTCAGCGCCGTGGAACAGGGGTTTGTCCAGTTCCGGCTCCTTGCCTTCTTTTAAAGCTTTCACCGCCCGTTCCAGTAATTCGCTGTACAGGGTAAAGCCAATCTCAATCATTTGCCCGCTTTGCTCATCACCGAGCAATTCCCCGGCGCCGCGAATTTCCATGTCATGACTGGCGAGGGTGAAGCCGGTGCCCAGCGTTTCAATGGATTCGATGGCTTCCAGACGTTTGCGCGCATCGGCGCTAATGGTTTTGCGTGGCGGAATAATTAAATAGGCATAAGCGCGATGGTGGGAGCGACCAACCCGCCCGCGCAACTGATAAAGCTGGGCCAGCCCGAAACGATCGGCGCGGTTCATAATAATGGTGTTGGCCGAGGGAATATCGATGCCGGTTTCGATAATGGTGGTGCAGACCAGAATATTGAATCGCTGGTGATAAAAATCCGACATCACCTGTTCCAGTTCGCGTTCACGCATTTGCCCATGCGCGTGGCGAATGAGGGCGTCGGGGAGTAACGCCTGTAATTTGGCCACCTGCTTTTCGATGGTCTGCACGTCGTTGTGCAGAAAATACACCTGTCCGCCGCGTTTGAGTTCGCGCAGGCAGGCTTCTTTAATCAGCGCCGGTTTCCATTCGGTGACGAAAGTTTTGATCGCCAGTCGTTTGGCGGGCGGGGTGGCGATAATCGAGAGATCGCGCAACCCGGACATGGCCATGTTCAGGGTGCGCGGGATCGGGGTGGCGGTGAGGGTGAGAATATCGACCTCGGCGCGCATGGCTTTGAAGGTTTCCTTCTGACGCACGCCGAAGCGGTGTTCCTCGTCGATGATCACCAGTCCCAGATTTTTGTATTTAATATCTTTCTGCAGCAGCTTATGGGTGCCGATAATGATGTCGATGCGCCCGCTTTCCAGCTCGCTCAAAATCTGCTTTTGCTGTTTGGGTGAATTGAAACGCGACAGGGATTCGATCCGTACCGGCCAGTCGGCGAAACGATCGCGGAAATTTTCCATGTGCTGACGGGTGAGCAGGGTGGTGGGCGCCAGCACCGCCACCTGACGCCCGGCCTGCACCGCAACAAAGGCAGCGCGCATGGCGACCTCGGTTTTGCCGAAGCCCACATCGCCACAGACCAGATGATCCATCGGCTTGTCCGAGCGCATGTTCTCCAGCACCCTGTCGATCGAGGCCTGTTGATCAGGGGTTTCCTCAAAGGGAAACGCGGCGGCGAAGGCGCGGTACTGCGCCTCATCCAGCGGGTAGCTGAAGCCGCTGCGGGCCTCCCGGCGCGCGTAGATATCCAGCAGCTCGGCGGCGACGTCCCGCACCCGCTCATTGGCTTTGCGCCGGGCGCGTTCCCACTGGCCGCTGCCGAGGCGATGTAGCGGCGCGTGTTCCGGATCGGCGCCGGTGTAACGGCTGATCAAATGCAGGGAGCTGACCGGCACATAAAGCTTGTCATTGGCGGCATATTCAAGGCTGAGAAATTCGGTCATCTGGCCGGCGATTTCCAGCGTTTGCAGGCCGCGATAACGCCCGACGCCATGATCTTCGTGCACCACCGGCGCGCCGACGGTGAGTTCGGCCAGATTGCGAACGATGCTGTCGGCATCGCGGACGCTTTTCTGTCGTCGCCGTCGCTGCATGACGCGGGCGCCGAACAGCTGCGGTTCGGCGATGACGGCAAGCTCGGGATTGCTGAGTAACAGTCCCTGTTCCAGCGGTGCGACGGTGATGGCCAGCGGATTCTCGTTGCTCAGAAAATCCGACCAGCCCTCTACCGTAGCCGGGAATATGTCGTGGGCATGCAGCAGTTCCAGCAGGTATTCCCGCCGGCCGCTGGTTTCCGCTGCAAACAGCACCCGGCCATGGAATCCGCTGAGGAAGTTTTTCAGGGCGCTGAGCGGATCGCCGTCCTCAACATTGGCGCGAATATCCATCTGCAGTTCAGGCGGGGCGGCCGTGGCAAACTGCATGCTTCCGGCGGGCATGTCCTCGGGGGCTAATTTGAAGTGCTGCAGTTCAATCCGGGGATAACGTTTGAAGGCGGCAAAGACTTCATTGACGGGCAGAAACACCTCGTTCGGACTGAGCAGGGGGCGCTCGCTGTCGTGACGCATTTGCTCATAACGTTCGGCGATTTCATCCTGAAAAGTTTCGGCGGCCGCCTCGATGTTTTCCAGATTCAGCAGCAGGGCGCTGTCCGGCAGATAGTCAAACAGGGTCGCGGTCTGCTCGAAAAACAGGGGCAGATAATATTCGATGCCGGGGGTGGCCATGCCGTTGCTGATGTCGCGGTAAACAGGACAATGCTGCGACTGACCGGTAAATTTGGCTCGAAAAGCCTGACGGAAATGGCTGATGCCGTCTTTGTTCAGCGGGAATTCACGCGCCGGCAGCAGGCGGATCCGGCTGACTTTTTCGCTGGAGCGCTGGGTTTCCGGATCAAAGCTGCGAATGCTCTCAATTTCATCATCAAACAGCTCGATACGGTAGGCCTCGCGGCTGCCCATCGGGTAGAGATCCAGCAGACTGCCGCGCACGGCGAACTCACCGTGCTCCATCACCGTGGAAACACAGTGATAGCCGCTGCTTTCCAGACGCAGGCGCATGGCTTCCAGATCCATGTTCTGGCCGGTTTCCAGCATTAATGCGTGACTGTCCAGAAATTGCCGGGGCGGCAAGCGGTGCATCAGCGTTGGCGTGGGAATAACGAGAACGCCTTTGCCCAGTTCCGGCAGGCGGTAGAGACTGGCCAGTCGTTCGGAAATAATATCCTGATGCGGGGAAAAATGATCCCAGGGCAGGGTTTCCCGATCCGGAAAGGCCAGAATCGGAATCCCCGCGTCGCCAAGATAAAAGCGCAGCGCGTATTCCAATCGTTGCGCGCTGCCGGCATCGGGCGTGGTGATCAGTAAGGGGCCGGGATGCTGTTGCGCCATTTGCGCGATCACCAGCGCAAAGCTGCTGCCATACAGTTGTCCCCAGCGGGTAATTTTTCCGGCGGCCAGCGGCGCGGGCGGGGAGAGAGGGCTTAGATTTTCAGGCATGCAGGTTCAGGTATATCCGGCGGTAAAAACGGGATCGTGTAAAAGCCGGCTATTCTACCTCAAGAAACCTGAGCAGGGGATCAAATGGAAAATAAAAAACCGGGCGAACCCGGTTTTTGTTTAGATCCCCTCACCCCAACCCTCCCGAAGGGAGAGGGAGTTAGCGGGACAGTAGTGTGCGCGATTAAAACTTCAAATAGGCGCCCAGGAAGGGGCCGGAGAATTGCATATCCGCATAGGAACCATCCAGATCATCCAGGGTATAAACCTGCCTGCGGTAGCCGCCTTCCACGCCGAGTAAAAAACTGGTGGTATAGGATACCTTGGCGGTAAAATCACTAATGGTGCTGCCGCTGTATTTTACTACGCTGCCTTCAGCGCCAATGAACAGGCCTTCCATCGGTGAGACGCCGGCCATGAGATAGAGCATAGGAATGGTTGCTGAAAAACTGCCACTGGTGCTGCCCGTGGTGTCACCGACAAGTTTGGCTTCACCATCGAGGTTTTTGAAGTTGAGGCCAAAATCCAGAGAAACCACATTGTCCAGCAATTCCCAATAAAGGGTCAGGTCAATCTGGTTAAGATTCAGCGTACTGGCGACATTTTCACTCGCAGTATAGGTGACATTGTTGAATACAATACTTTGGCTCAGTAGACCACTGCCACTGTTTTCCAGTTTGGTGCTCATCAGACGCACATTGGGTAATAGGGGGACAGGGTGCTCGATAACGATGTAAGCATAGCCCTCGGTTTCCGTGGTCATATGCAGATCATCGTCGAGATCGGCGGATACGCTGCTGGAGCCACTCTTATAGCGCAAATCCCCGCTGGGATCGTGTTTCCAGGCGCCACCGCCAACCTGCACGCCGATGAAATCCGCCTGAGCGGAAAAAGATGCCGCGGAAAGTGTAAGCCCAGCAAGCAATGCAATGGATAAACTGTGTTGTTTCATAGGTTTGTTCCCTTAATTTTTGGAGGTGTCTAATTATTGTCTTTATCGGCCACGTGTTAGCAAGTTTTAGTAAATTATAAAAAAAAGCAAGCAATGAGCGGATGAATTGCCAACTCATTCAATCAAAAAGGCAACCCATTCCTTTTTTGGCTCAATACTGACGCAATGTCAGCGTGTCGCCGCGCTGGGTGAACTCAAGTTGTTTCAGAAAGCTCATGCCCAGCAACACTTCCGTGTTGTTCATATGCGGATTGATGGAGGCGCGTACATTGCGCACCTGAATATCCCCCAGACTCACCTGTTCAAGCACTGTGGCATAGGCCGTCGCCGGGCCTTTCGCGGTCTGGTAAACACGTTTACGTCCCCGCTTCAGACCCAGTTTATCGGCAATCCGGGCGGGCACCGCCACATCGGTGGCGCCGGTATCGAGCATGAACACAACGGGTTGATTATTAATCATTCCAGTGGCGACATAATGACCATATTTATTGCGCTTCAGCGTGACTTCGGGATTGCCGGTGTTTTGTCGTGAGTTGAGTTGCTGATTGGGGTTGTACTGGCGCTCCAGAATATTACTGAACATCATGGTCAACAGTCCCACCAGCACGATCCACATGCCGATGATCATGAATTTTCCCATGCGTTTCTGTTCCTCTTCAGGGCGCATCGGTTTTTTCTCCGTCCTCGGCATCGCGGTAACGCAGACTTAAATCGGCATAGGCGTCGATGCGCCGATCCCGTAGATAGGGCCAGATACGACGAACCGTTTCGCTCCGCGATCGATCCAGTTCAACGAGAAGCACATGGGCGCTGTCGGTGGGCGCTTCCGCCAGTATTTCCCCCTGTGGATCGGCGACAAAGCTGCCGCCCCAGAACTGGATTTGACTGTGATGATCATCCGCCTGCTCAATACCGCAACGATTGCAGGCCGCCAGCGGAATGCCGTTAGCGATGGCGTGACCCTGCTGGACAGTGCGCCAGGCATGATATTGACGCTGTTGCTCGGCGTGATCATCGTCTGCATCCCAGCCGATTGCAGTGGGATAAAGCAGGATCTCGGCGCCCGCGAGCGCCATCAGACGGGCGGCTTCCGGGAACCACTGATCCCAGCAGATTAATACGCCCAGTTTGCCGACTGAGGTTTGAATCGGGGTGAAGCCCATATCACCGGGACTAAAATAAAATTTTTCGTAATAGCCGGGATCATCCGGAATATGCATTTTACGGTAGCGTCCGGCGATAGAGCCGTCGCGTTCCAGCACCACAGCGGTATTGTGGTAAAGCCCGGCGGCGCGACGTTCAAATAAAGAGGCGACGATCACGATATCCAGTTCCTGCGCCAGATGGCCGAGCTGCTCGCTGGTTGGACCGGGTATGCTTTCCGCCAGATCAAAATACGCAGCCTGTTCCTGCTGGCAGAAATAGTGGGCGGTATGGAGTTCCTGCAGTAGAATAAGCTTTGCGCCCTTTGCTGCGGCGTTGCGAATGCCGGCAAAGCTGCGATCCAGATTATCCTGATAATCCTGAGTGCAGGGGTGCTGAACCAACGCCAATAATAATGTATTTTTAGGCATAGCCGGTGACTGGAAATAGAGTTGAATAAATTATAACGTATTGCCTGAATTATATTTATATTGCATCGTATTGATTTTTAATGAAAGACCGGGAGAACGAAAATAATGAAAAATATAACCTCAATACTACTGCTGAGTTTTTTTCTGATACTCAGTGGTTGCGCCGGCAATAACAAAAAAGGTCTGCGTTTTGAATCGACCATGCGTAGTTACGAACAGGTCATCCGTTGGGGCGATCTGGAAAAAGCCAATGGGTTTCTCAAGGAGCCGGCTGATTTTTCTCTTGAACGACATAAAAAACTGAAAAATATTCAGGTAAATGGCTATTACGTATTAAGCCGAACCGTGACCAGAGACGGCATTGAACAGGTTGTGGAAATCAAATATACCAAAGACGCCAGTGTAGTGGTGCATACGCTTACGGATGTGCAAAAGTGGGTTTATGATGAAGACGATGGGCGTTGGTATCTGACCTCAAAAATTCCGGACTTCAAATAATAAAGTCAGGAAAGCTCTGATTAATTCCGTTCGCCCTGAGCTTGTCGAAGGGTGAACCATATAACATTATGATTTTACAATGCCTGGCGTTCATGGTTCGCCCCTTCGTCAGGCTCAGGACTTCACCACGAACGGCGGAATTAATCAGAGCTCGAATTAATCAGAGCTCTCTCAGGTTAAAACTACAAAAATGGTTTGCCAAAATGTGCAGGCAATGCCGCGATTTGTGCGCCACGTCTCATGCCGGATCCGGTCAGTTTCAATATTTGTGACCGGGATAGTGAAATACTGAAATTAATTTTAGTCATGGTCTAATAAGCCGACACACCCCCTGAAAATATCTGATTTAAACAAGGGTGTGTTATGCGTATTTCCGTTTTACTTATTTGCCTGTTATTCCCCGGCCTGTCGCTGGCCGGAAATTTATATCTGGCTTTTAATGGTATTTCCTATCATTTTGATCGCAGCAAAAAATATAATGAAACGAATCTTGGCCCCGGACTGGAATACGATTTCGAACAGGTTGGCGACTGGGTTCCTTTTGTAGCCGGAGGAACGTTCAGAGATAGTAACAATAATGACTCCAATTATCTGGCGGGCGGAGGGAAGTATCGCATTCCCCTGTCACCGGATTGGGGACGTCTGTATATTGATATTGGCCTGACTGGCGTAGTTATGACCCGCAAGGATTACAAGGGTAATAAACCTTTCCCGGTCGCCGGCCCCTTTATTTCAGTGGGTAATGATTATCTCGCGCTGAATGCGGCGTTTATTCCTGAGTTTTTACCCAAATCCACCAGCCTGTTATATTTTCAGCTAATGGTGCGAGTGTTTGAATTTTAGCATTCAGGCCTGCTTTAATCGGTGGCGAGTCAATGCCGGATAAGCTTCCCAGTTATCCAGCCACTCATCAACCTGTTCGACGGCCATTGGTCGGGATATAAAATACCCCTGGAGTTTGTCGCAACGAAGAATTTCCAGCAGATCCCATATTTCCTGATCTTCCACTCCTTCAGCGACCACGCTGAGTCCAAGGTTGTGGGACAGGTCAATGGTTGAACGGACAAGTACGGCGTCATGTTCGTTATTACACATATCGATGACAAAGGACTTATCTATCTTTAGCTCATCAATAGGCATTTTTTTCAGATAACTGAGTGATGAGAAGCCGGTTCCAAAATCGTCGACTGCCAGTTTGATGTTCATAGCGGCAAGTTGGTTAAGCGTTTCAATAGCATGTTCAGGGTCTGCCATCATTGCGCTTTCAGTAATTTCAAGCAATAAATGTTGCGAGCTAATTGCGTACTTCTCAAATAGTTCCCTGATATAGTCTGCAAGTTGCGGGTTAAGGAGATCCCACATGGACAGATTCACTGCAATAGAAAATTCATAGCCATTTTTCAGCCAGTGCGCGCATTGTTGCATTGCGGTTTTTAACACCCAGCAGGTTAGTTCTTTTATCATTCCGGTTTTTTCCGCCAGCGGAATCAATTCATCTGGTGGAATAAAACCATGTTCGGAATGTTGCCAGCGCAACAGTGCTTCAAAGCCAATAACCCGGCCTGATTGAACATCAATTTTGGGCTGGTAATAAAGCTCGAGTTTATTTTTCTCTAGCGCTTCATGGAAGTCACTGATCAGGGCCAGGCGGCTAATACTGTTAGGATCATGCGAGGAATCATATAGCATGTAGCCACAGGCCCGTTGTTTGCTGTCATACATAGCGACGTCAGCGCAGCGGATCAGGGTATCGGGACTGTCGCCATGCAGGGGATACATAGCGATGCCGATGCTGCCGCCAATACGCAGCTGAAAATTGTCAATTTCCAACGGCGCCTGTAGAAGTTGCACGACTCGCTGTGCAATTTCCTCTGCATAATTAAGTGTGATACCGGACAATAGCAGGGCAAATTCATCGCCACCCAGACGGGCGATAAAATCTGTTTTACGAAGACAGGTGAGAAGACGGGCGGAAACTTCCTGTAGAACCTTATCACCCAACTGGTGACCCAGCGTGTCATTAATTTCCTTAAATCTATCCAGATCCAGCAATAATAACCCAATAGATAATTTGCGCGGACTGACGCGGGCAATTTCTTTTTCCAGATGATGCTTGAGATGAATACGATTAGGCAGTGCAGTGAGGGCGTCATGAGTCGCCTGATATTCCAGTTGGCGCTGACGATCACGGATTTTCTGCGAGGTGTTGGTGAAAGCCAGAATCAAATCACGGGTTTCATCAAGCTGGGCGCATTGCATCTTTTTAACATCCTGCGCCCATGTTTCTGAATCCCAGGACTCTGAACGCAAAGCGTGAGCAATTGTACTGATTGGCTGCAGAATTTTGCGCTGCAGATAATAATAACCAGCAATAATCACCAGCAGTAGTAATACAACCAGTCCCCAGAGGGTATAGGTGCTGCTTCTGGCGACATGGGTGAGGTTACCCAGATCTTCAGAAAAGGAGACTTCCAGATGTTGATCAAGCTGCTGCAATTGTTGCCATATTTTTCCATAAAGAGGGGTGATCCTGGTTTTTATAAATGGAATGTCCGCGCGCCATTCACCCAATTTATGCGCATTTTTCATTTTTTCATAAGCCGCCCACCAGTCTCGGGCGCTCTGCTTCATCTCTATGAGTGACTGGGTTCCCTGTAAACCAAGTTGCCCCTGTTGTTCCTTTTTATCCAGCATTGTCAGCAGACGTTGAATCTGTTGATATTGAATACTGATATTATTTGTATGCGTCTGAAGACCCGTTTCCGGGTTGCCAAAGATGCCGGAAAGGTTTAATAAGTAGAGACGAAAATTGCTGATCATCCGCAGCCATTCATGCTGACAGTCCTCAAATATTTTATGCAGCTCAAGTTGTTCCGAATCCATCTCCGCATTGGTAATTTCACTCAGTCCAAGACTGGCGGCGGTGTAGAAACCCCGATTATCCTCTGACATGACCTCTCTAAGAACCGGGGTAGTCGGAAATAGTCGATCAACATGTGTGCGTATCTCGGCCAGCTCCGCAGAAGCCTGTTTCAAAGTTTTGATATTATCGTGTAACTGACTGATATCATTTTTCATGCCCGCAGTAAGAATCCAGGGCGCCTTTTTCAATATCGAGCTATTGCGCAGAGCGGATTCAAAATAGGCATTAAGCGTAAGCTGGTATTTGGGCAATGGGGTGAGGAGAAAAGTCTGCTGCATATCTTCCGCCAGCCAGATAGCATTGCGGATCTTCTGGCTGTACTCAATAACCTCATTTCGAATCTCAATAGTGTTTCGGTTTCGGGTTTCAGCGCGGGAAAGATAGATCTGGGCGCTAAAAGCGCCGCCAAGGATGACCAGCGCCAGTATGCAGGCAATCACAAGGTAATAGCCGCGCAACGAAGTAAATAGCGAACCGGCTATGTAATTGAACAGGGAATTCTCACGCATGCTTAAGCAATATCAGGGGTAGGCCAATGACGCAGTCTTTATCGACCGAATAACCGGTTTACTTTAATGTCCAGATTATTTTTGTACTTATTTTTAAGGAACCTCTGATTAATTCCGTTCGCCCTGAGCTTGTCGAAGGGTGAACCATATAACATTATGATTTTACAATGCTTAACGTTCATGGTTCGACAAGCTCACCATGAACGGCGGAATTAATCAGAGCTTCCTTAATAAGGTAACCCGTTCTCCCCTTTGTTATTTTTTCTATCTTCAGATGTTAATGTCCTGCGTAAAAATCGGCGATGATATTCTGAAAATGATCTTCGATCCGCGCGCGTTTTATTTTCATGGTCGGGGTCATCAGGCCGTTTTCGATAGTCCAGGGCTCCAGCGTGGCTTTGATGGCATAGAGTTTGGCATAGCCGGGAAAGCCCGCGAGTTTTTCCGCAATGCGTTCGAGCAGCGCCTGTTTAACCTGCTCATCGTCAAGACTATCCGCCTTTTCGGGGTCGAGTGACAGACTGTTCGCCAGTTGTGTCCATCTGGCTTTATCAAGCACCACAATGGCGGAGAGAAAGGGCCGGCCTTCGCCGATGATCATAACCTGTTCAAACAGGGGATCGGTGCTGATGGCCAGTTCCATATCGGCGGGTGGGATTTTCTCACCATTGGACAGCACGATAATGTCCTTGAGACGGCCGGTGATGTAGATGCGCCCCTCGCGAATATCGGCCACATCTCCCGTATGCAACCAGCCGTCGGCATCGATAATCTCGGCAGTGGCCGCTTCATTTTTATAATAGCCCAGCATCACCCCGGGGCTGCGCACCAGCAGTTCGCCGTTGTCGCCGATGCGCGCCTCGACCTCGGGCAGGGGCTGACCGACGCTGAAGGGATCGTTATCATCCAGCCGGTTGGTGGAAACCACCGGGCTGAGTTCGGTCATGCCGTAACCCTGACTGATGGTAATGCCAAGCCCGATAAAGGTTCGCGCAATGTCATTGGATAAGGGCGCGCCGCCGCTGACCGCCAGACGCAGGCGACCGCCGAGTTTGGCGCGGATCTTTTTCGCCACCAGCGCATCGAGCAGAGGCCAGAGCAGTTGCGAGGCCGACCAGTTGGCCCGTCCCTGTGAAATCAGAAACCGTTGCCAGCCGACCGCGACGGTTTTTTTGAACAGCTTTGCGGCAAAGGCGGGTTTTTCCGCTAGTTGCAACTGAATCTTGTTATAAACCCGCTCAAAAATACGCGGCACGGTCACCAGAATCGTCGGCCGGATGATCAGCATGTCTTCGGCCAGATGTTCAATCGAACGGGAGAAGGAAATACTCGCGCCCACCAGCATGGGCATGTAATAGCCGGCCGTGCGCTCAAACATGTGCGACAGGGGCAGGAACGACAAAAACATGTCATCGGTATAAAAATGATCACAGCGCTGGGCGCTGTCGGCGTTCCAGAGAATATTGGCGTGACTGAGCATCACCCCTTTGGGATGGCCGGTGGTGCCGGAGGTATAGACGATAGTAGCCAGCGTATCGTTGGCGATGTCCAGTTTTTCCAGCGCCGGGCCGTTGTCGGGCAACCAGTCATCAAGCTGTTTCAGGCGGGTGTCATGGGCATTGTCGCAAGGGGTTAGTGAAACGATGCGCTGCACATTCTGCATGCTGTTGTAGGCTTCCCCCAGCACCTGCCAGTGCGCCTCGTTTTCGATCAGAATAAATTTGATCCCGGCGTTTTGCATAATGTAGCCAATGTTATCGGGCCGATCGTTGGCGTAAAGCGGCACCAGCACCAGTTGCAGGGATAGGGCGGCCTGTTCCAGCATGATCCAGTTCGGGCAGTTGCGGGCCATGACCGCCACCCGATCGCCCGTCTGTAGATCTTCGGCGGCCAGTGCGGCTTTCCAGCGGGCGACTTCATCGGCAACCTGTCGCCAGCTCAGGTCGCCCCAATGATTTTCTTTCTCGTTGAAACAACGATAGGCCAGCGCATCGGGGCTGCGGCGCACGCGCTCCAGCAACAGGTTGTGCAGGTTGCCGACGTCTTCGGGGGAAATGATGTCCTGTGTTCGTGAATCAGCCATCGTTTTCTTCCTGTGCTATCTCAGGCTCCAGCCAGGCCTGCCAGCCATTGCTGGGGGCAAAGCGTTGACCGTAGCGTTGTTGTAACTGTTCCAGCATTTTATAAACCTGCCGAGCGCCGCGATCCTGCAGATAGTGCATGGGACCGCCGCGAAAAGGCGCAAAGCCCGTGCCGAAGATGATGCCGGCGTCAGCCAGCTCGGCATTCTCGACCACGCCGTCATGCAGGCAGGCAATCACTTCATTGACCATGCGCAGGATCAGGCGTTCCTGAATATCGGTGGGCGGAATATAGTCCTTGTCCGGCGGTGTTTTCACCGGCTTGCCTTTTTTGAAGGCATAAAATCCCTGTCCGGATTTTTTACCCAACTGGCCGCGTTCAACCAGCGTCCTGAGTCGTTCGGGTACGCTGATGTCCATATTCTGCGAAAGAATATCTGCGACTTTCAGGCAGATATCCAGCCCGACCGTATCCGCCAGTTCAATCGGTCCCATGGGCATGCCGAACTCAACCGCTTCATCGTCGATAACTTTCAGGGGGATGCCTTCTTCGGCCAGCACCACCGCTTCGATCAGATAGGGCATGAGTACGCGGTTGACCAGAAAACCGGGGCTGCTGCTGACCGGCAGGGGCAGGCGGCTGATCGATTTTGCAAAGGCGCTGGCGCGTTGCACATTTTCATCGCTGCTGTTTTTGCCGCGCACGATTTCAATCAACGGCATTTTCGCGACCGGATTGAAAAAGTGCAGGCCCACCAGCCGTTCCGGTTTATCCAGCGCTTCAGCCAGTTCTTCCAGCGGAATGCTGGAGGTGTTGGTGCAGAGCAGAGCCTCGGCTTTCATGCGCGGTTCGATATCGCGGAACAGTTGCCGCTTAACCTCGACATCCTCGAAAATGGCTTCGATCACAATATCCGCGCGGGCAAGACCATGACCGGGCAAATCCGGCATCAGTCGATCCAGTGTCGTTGAAATCAGGCGCGGGATTTTCTGACGTTTTTTATACAGCGCGAAGGCGCGTTTGATCACCCGGCCCAGCGTTTCATGTTCCCGATCCTGAATACTGACCTGATACCCCTGCAGGGCGCACCAGGCGGCAATGTCGCCGCCCATCACCCCGCCGCCGATCACATGCACATAGTTGGGTTTGTTCTCCTGCGCCTGACCAAGACCTTTCAGGGTTTCCTGCAATTTGAATACGCGAATAAGATTCTGCGCGGTGCGACCGACCAGCAGGTTGGCGACAGACACGGCTTCCTCGCGCAGCATTTGCTCCCGATCATCGGCGTAGTGCTGCCAGAGATCGATGAGCGCATAAGGCGCGGGATAGTGCGCGCGGGCGGCTTTTTTCGCCACGGTTTTTATCATGTATTTCGCAATCCACGGACGCAGCAGTTTGTGATTAAGTAAGGTCAGCCACCAGGCCAGGGGTTTCTTTTTCGGCGGCTTGCGCAGGGTGCTGCGCGCGGCATTGAGCAAATGCCGTTTGGGCACGGCATAGTCGATCAGTCCCATTTTTTTCGCCGCCCGCGCCGAGAAACTGCGGCCGGTGAGCATGATGTTCAGCGCGGTCAGCGGCCCGGCGGCTTCCAGCGTGCGCACCGTCCCGCCAAAACCGGGGTGGATGCCGAGCCGCACTTCAGGCAGCCCCAGCCGGGTATCGGGATCGTCTTCGGCGATGCGATAACGGCAGGCCAGCGCCATCTCCATGCCGCCGCCGAGACAATAACCATGAATCAGCGCCACGGTTGGACAGCGCAGCGTTTCCAGCAGATTGAATATGCGATGGCCGCGCTGAATGGCTTCTAGCGCGGCATGCTGCGAGTCAAAGCCGGTGAACTCACCGATGTCGGCGCCGGCGATAAAGCCGTTATCTTTCGCCGAACGAATCACCAGCCCGCGAGGCGGATGTTGATGCAGATGGTTGAGCGCATCTTCGAGTTCGGTGAGTACGGCGGCGGACAGCGTATTGGTGCGGCTGTCCGCCTTGTCCAGATGCAGCCAGACGAAGTTTTCTTCATCCTGCTCGATTTGCCAGTGTTTGTATGGTTTGTCCATCATACCTGTGTCCATTGTTTTAATCTCTGTAGGTTTTATTCTCCGCCGCTGGCGGTGAAGTTATTATGGGTGCGACTGAAGTCGCACCTACAACGGATGCCCCGTCCGCTTATGGCGGGGGAGTTCATTCATTTTCTATCGCGTATTTGTAGGTACGGCTTCAGCCGTACACACCGTTTAATATCCCCATCACTGCATGCGATTGAAATCATATCTACGGAACCTCTGATTAATTCCGCCGTTCGTGGTGAAGTCCTGAGCCTGACGAAGGGGCGAACCATGAACATTAAGCATTGTAAAATCATAATGTTATATGGTTCACCCTTCGACAAGCTCAGGGCGAACGGAATTAATCAGAGGTTCCCTACGTTGTCGTCCGCTCGATCAACATTGCGCCGCCCTGACCGCCGCCGATGCAGAGACTGGCTATGCCGCGTTTCGCCTGTTTGCGTTCCAGCACCGAGAGCAGGTGCAGAACGATGCGCGCGCCGCTGGCGCCCACCGGATGACCGAGACTGATGCCGCCGCCATCAATATTAAGGCGTTCCTGATCGAGACTGCCAAAGGCGCTTTTCAGTCCCAGTTCCTCGCGGCAGTAGTCCCGGTCTTCCCATGCGCGTAAACAGCCGATGACCTGCGCGGCAAAGGCTTCGTTGATTTCCCAGTAATCGATATCTTCAAGTTTCAGGCGTTTCTTTTTCAACAGGGGGGTTATGGCGTGAACCGGACCGAGTCCCATTTGCGCCGGTTCCAGTCCCGCCCACTGGCAATCTTTAATTTCACCGCGCACCGTGAGGCCGTGTTCTTTGACAGCGGCTTCACTGGCGAGGATCAGCATTGCCGCGCCATCGGTGACCTGTGCGCTGTTGCCGGCGGTCACCGCGCCGAAAGGCCGGTCAAACACCGGCCGCAGTTTCGCCAGTTTTTCCACTGACGAATCCGCGCGCATGCCGTCATCTTCGGTATAGACCTGACCCCGGGTGTCATAGAGCGCTTCGATTTCATCCAGATACCCGGCTTCGACCGCGGCGGCCAGACGTTGATGACTGCGCACCGCATACGCATCCATTTCCTCGCGGCTGATGTTAAAACGGTAAGCCAGATTTTCCGCCGTTTGTCCCATCGAAAGCCCCACCACCGGATCGGTGAGTCCGCGCAACAGACCGATAATGGGTTTAAAATGCGCGGGCCGTAACTGGCCCAGTGTTTTCAGGCGCAGGGGCAGGGTTTTGGCGCTCATCCATGCGCCCAGCCAGGCGACCATCGCCGTGCTCAACAACACCGGCGCGTGACTCATGGCTTCGACGCCACCGGCCAGAACCAGATCGGCGCGGCCACTGCTGATGTTTTTAGCGGCGCAATCCAGCGCCTGCATGCCGGAGGCGCAATTGCGCTGCACTGTCCAGCCGGGCGTCTGTTTTCCACAACCCAGTCGCAGGCCGATGACTCGACCGATATTGACTTCGTTAGGGCCGGGCATGACGCAACCCATGATGACTTCATCGAAAGCCTCAGGCGCAAAGGGCTGTCGCGCCAATAACGGACGACCGCAGCCGATCGCCAGTTCGGCGGCATGAAAGGGGCCGGGTTTATTGCGTGACTTGAGCTGCGGAGTGCGACTGCCATCGACGATATACACGGCGCGGCCATTGCCCGCGCTGCGTTTGCGGCGTACTGTTTTTTTCTTTGTGGTGGTATTGTTGTCGGTGTCTGCCATGTCGGTTTCCTGTCCTTAATTTAATGGTTTGATGCGGGAAAATCATCGACCCGGATAACCTCGGTGCGCGCGGCATCGGCTTCGCGAATCAGGTTGGCGTCCTGCTCGCTGATGATGCCTTTTTCTATCCCGGCTTCAAGCATGCCTTCAAGCCCCCGGTGATCGACTTTGTAATCACGCAGACCCTGACGCAGTTTGCGTTCGGCGTGATCGGCGCGAATCACTTTATCCAGCGCATCTTCGAGGCGGGCGATGGCTTCGTCGGCGGCTTTGGGAATAAAAATGCCCTCGGTTAAACGATCTCGTGAATTTGACGGGATCAATAATTGCTCGGCGATCCAGTGTCCGAGTTTGTCGGACGGGGGTGAGAAGTGCCGGCCCAGCGGGAAGATCATCCAGCGCAATATAAAGGCGACCGGACGCAGCGGGAAGTTTTGCAGCAGGCCGTCAATCGCGCCCTGTATTTCGGACAGGCAGTGTTGGCAGCTCCAGTGCAGCAAAGGCTGATCCGAGCGGGGGCTGCCCTGATCCTCGAAACGTTTGAGCACTGCCGAAGCCAGATACAGGTTGCTGAGAATATCTCCGAGCCGACCGGAAAGACTTTCCTTACGTTTGAGACTGCCGCCTAGCGTCATGAGCGCAGCATCGGTGAGCAGGGCGAAGGCGGCGCTCATGCGAGTCAGGTGCTGGTAATAACGCCGAGCCGGACGGTGACCGGGCGCGAAAATAAACCACGAGCTGGTCAGGGCGTGAAACAGGGTGCGCAGGCTGTTTATGATGACAAAGCGCATGTGGCCGAACAGGGCGCGATCAAATTTTTCCAGCGACAGTTCCGGATCTTCTTCGCTGATGGCTTCCATCTCCTTAAACACATAGGGATGACTGCGAATCGCGCCCTGCCCGAAGATGATCATGCTGCGGGTGAGGATGTTGGCGCCTTCCACGGTAATGCTGATGGGAATGCCCTGATAGCCGCGGCCCATGATATTGCGCGGGCCGAGACAGATCCCGGCGCCGCCGAGAATGTCCATCGCATCGTTGACCACCTTGCGCATGCGTTCGGTTAAGTGATATTTGACGATAGCTGAAATCACCGAGGGTTTTTCCCCCCGATCCAGCGCCGTGGCGGTGAGGGTGCGTGCGGCATCCATTATGTAGGTATAGCCGCCGATTCGCGCCAGCGCTTCTTCCACGCCTTCGAAGCGGCCGATGGGCAATTTGAACTGGGTGCGAATACGCGCATAGGCGCCAATCCCGCGCGCCGCCAGTTTGCCTGCGCCGGTGCTCAGCGCGGGCAGGGAAATTCCGCGCCCGTCCGCCAGACATTCCATCAACATGCGCCAGCCCTGACCGATGCGTTGTTCACCGCCGATGATCCAGTCCATCGGCACGAACACATCTTTGCCGCTGTTGGGACCGGTCATGAAGGGGATATTGAGCGGGTTATGCCGGCGACCGATATTGACGCCTTCGGTCTCGGTGGGAATCAGCGCCAGGGTGATGCCGAGATTTTTTTCGCCGCCCAGCAGCCCGTCAGGATCATAGAGTTTAAACGCCAGTCCCAGCAGGGTGGCGACCGGCCCCAGCGTGATATAGCGTTTCTCCCAGGTCAGACGCATGCCGAGCACATCTTTTTCTCCCTGAAAATCTTCTCGACAGACAATGCCGTAATCAGGAATCGCGCCGGCGTCACTGCCGGCATGGGGGCTGGTGAGGGCGAAGC